>JBGTJM010000533.1:0-2288 GCA_041745115.1 Thermomicrobiales bacterium | reverse complement strand
CGCAGCTGCTCGACAGATTCACGTTCAAGAACGCGGATTTCCCGCATGGTTGAAACCAGCTCGGCCTGCAGCTCCTCGCTCCGTTTCACCAGATCAGCCCGCTCCTCGTCGGTGAGCTTGGCCAGCGAGCTGCTATCCATTGGCTTGCCATCGGCCAATGGAGTCGTCTGTGCACCTGCAGGAGAGAGTTCGAGGCCAAAGTGGCGATCTCTCGCAAACGTCTGCAATCGCTCCAATAGGGTGGCGCGACGTTCCCCTGCCGCCACGAGAATCGCAGTGCGTCGGTTCTGCACGTCCTCGCTTTCGAATGCCCGGGCGACCTCTCGCTGGATCGTGTGCACGAGCCCGGTCATCGACGCTTCGAACGAGCGCCCCCCGCCTGGAGGGAGGGCGATTGCCACCGGTTCATCCGGAGATTGAAAATTGTGAACGTAAATCCAGTCGGATGGCGTCGGTCGGCTTTCCGCGTGCCGACGCACCGACGCCATCACGGTGACTTCCTTGCCCATCCCTGGCGCACCAGCCACGTACATGTTGAAACCCGCGGCAGATGTCTCGAGTCCAAACTCGATGGCGTCGATAGCCCGCGGCTGACCGATCGTCACGTCGATCGGCGCAACTTCAGCGGTGCTTTCGAACGGTAGAGAAGCTGGATCGAGCCTGCGGGTGACCTCCGACTCCGAAAGTCGGCGCGCCTTTGCTGCCATTGAAAAAAAGCGCCTCCTGGCCCTCTGCAGTGCCAACGGGGTCAGGTGCTGGCTCCGCCTGACTCGATGTCTGCAGCAAACTGATCTGGCAACCCAGGCACGTCGCGAATTGCCTGGGCCATTGAAGCGATATCGTACGCGACCCTGTGAAACGTTACGACAGGCTCGTCGTTGTTATGGACATCGATCCGAACCCAGCAGGCACGCGGGTCACCATCTTTTGGCTTGCCAACGCTGCCTGCATTGATCATCAGCACCTCTCCAAACCTCTGAACCCACGGTTTGTGCGTATGTCCGAACACCAGAACGTCCGCATCGGCTGTTGCAGCAATGCGCTCCAGCGATTGTCGGTCTCGATCCTCGAACAGATACTCGTTGATTCGTCGCGGACTCCCATGCACGAGCCTGAACCTTCGGTCATGCTGGGCAAACCTGATGTCAAACGGAAGCTCGCGGAGGTACGCCTTGTTCTCATCGGTTGTCACGCTGCGTGTCCACAGCAGCGATCTCTGGCCCCGCGCTTCCTCCTCTTCATCCCGGTACGCACATCCACAGTCATCCCGGTCGAAGCCAACGCCGTCATCGTAGTTTCCGACTACCGTCGGAACTCCGCGGCCTTTGACAAGCGCTATTGTCTCATTCGGAAACGCACCGTATCCAACCAGGTCGCCAAGGCAGTACATCGCGTCGACATCGTTCTGTTCGATGTCTTCCAGCACCGCCTCCGTGGCAGCGCAGTTCGCATGCAAATCCCCAAAAAGTGCAATCGTTGTCAGCGTGAAACTCCTCCACCACATCGGATGCCGAAACGACAATCCCCTTCGAGATTGGATTCAGCCAAATCCTGGCCACACCAAACCGCCCTGGTCAGCGAGCCCGAATGACTCAATAACATGCCGCCGGGGCACATCTCTGGCGAGAAATTGGTGAACGCGCGTTGCCATTCCCGAGGCACCCCACATGTACCAGTCTGCCACATCCCCGTAGCCTTTCCGTCCAGTGCCCCCCTGCCGGTGCACATCGGCTTTCTGGGTTGACGGTCGACGAGCGGTGGAGGGCTGTTCTGGCTGGCCGAAGCCGATCGAGACCTGGCACTCTCCGATCAGCCGGCGCAGGCGACTCCGAATAGGTGACCGCAGCGCCGGGATTCATTGTCGCTGTTGCTGACCCAGCGAATCTTGCAGATTGCCTTGGGCTACATTGACCGGAACGACGCTGCCCCTCGCCAGCAGGCAGGGACAGCGCATCATGGCTATTGTGCCCAGCCCATGTATCAACCACAGCTGATCTATGCCGGTGAAACGGGACACCTGACCACGGCCGTGCTGCGCTCCGGGAACGGTGCTTCCCAGCCCTGCCGTTGTCCGCGTGCTAGAACGAGTGGCGGAACGGATTCGGGCCAGGTTGCCGTGGATTGAACTCGATTGTTGGGCAGTATTCGTCGACCAGCCGATGGTCCGACGCCGCGGCGAACGCCACCTTCATCACCCTGCCCATCATCCTGTGTATCTGAATGCTTCATCGATTGATCGTCGGCGGCATCGCAGTTGGGGCCATATGGGCGGAAGGCGTTTTGAAGTT
>JBGTJM010000532.1:0-8557 GCA_041745115.1 Thermomicrobiales bacterium | reverse complement strand
GGTTTTCTGGTCGAGAGACTTTTCGCCAGTTGCGATGTCTTTCGAAACCGTTTGCTCGTCGGATCACTAGTAGAGGCGGCGGTCACTAATATAGGCAGCGACGTTATCCGGGACATGTCCCCAGATTGGCGATCCATCGCGAGTTCGCTGACGAATATTGGTGGAAGAAACGTCAATCAACGGCCCATCGATGAACGCGATGCGACCCTGTAGCATTGGGATCAATCGCAACATCTCGTCGAGATCTACGGCAATGTCGGGACGATTGACACAGACGATCGTTGCCAACGCTGGGATGCGATGTGGCTCGTACCAGTTGGGCAGATCGCGCAAAGAATCTCCACCAAGGATGAAATACAGTGACGATTCCGGGTAGCGCTCTTGCACTCGTTCGAGCAGCGTCACGGTATAGCTCGGACCAGGTTCGCGGATGTCGAGGTCGCTCAGCGCATATCCGGCTCGATCGCCGACAACCATCTCCAGCATGGCCCAGCGGTCCTCATCTGGAGCAAGCTTCTGGTCCTGTTTGTGGGGCGGCGAACCCGCCGGCACAAAGAGCACAAGGTCGAGATCGAGCACAAATCTGGCTTCTGAGGCCATGATGATATGTCCGACGTGAACCGGATCGAATGTGCCGCCGAAGATCCCGATCCTGCCCAAGGACTGCGGCCTAGGGGTATTCACGATTCAATGCTCCGATCCACGAACAGAGGTAGTGACCTTTCGAGAAGATTCGGTTTTGGCCGCACATGATCGCCGGGACGCGACTGCTATAGTTTGCACGCCGATCGCACGCGCCCTTCAAGTGTGGAGTCTATCGTTCACGTGTTCGACTATCACGTCCATACCGAATTCTCGGTCGATTGCAATGCGCCCATGCAGGCTTCCTGTGAAGCCGCCGTTGCTGCTGGTGTGATTGAAATTGCCTTCACCGATCATGTCGACCATCAGCCGGAAGACCCAGGGTACGGCTACTACCGGATCGATGACTATTTTGCATCTCTTGACGCGGCCAGGGCACAGTTCGAGGGGAAGCTGACGATCTTGGCTGGGGTCGAGATCGACTACCACACCGATACGGCTGGAGCAGTTGAGGCCTTCGTGCGGCAATATGGTAATCGCTACGACTTCGTCATTGGATCGGTGCACTACGGAGCAGGCGGAGCATTGATTTATCCAGCCTATTTCGAAGAAAACGCCGTCGATGCGGTATTCGAGGAGTACTTTTTGGAAGTTATGGCCGCTGCCCGGACCGGCTGGTTCGACACGATTGGCCACCTAGACATCCCCAAGCGGTATTTGCCGGCCTCGCTGCGAAACTATGATCCTGTGCGATATCGGGAGCTTCTGCAGCCCGTATTCGAGACGCTGATCGACTCTGGCGTGGCTTTCGAGATCAATACCTCGGGCATCCGGCAAGCCCCGAAGACCAGTTTGCCAGGTCCGGCAATCGTGCGATGGTATGCCAATGCAGGGGGTGTGAACATCACGACCGGCACCGATTCCCATGGGCCGAGGACGGTGGGCGCAGGACTTCCGGAAACGCTGAGCATGCTGCAACTCTGCGGGATTCCGACAGTCTTGTCTTACCGGTCGAGGGTCGGCACTCCGGTGTCAATCGACGATCTCTTCCCAGTCAATTCTGCTGTCGACAACACAGCAGGTTGAGCGACCGGGGATGAGTTCGCCGCGCATGCCGGGTCTTCCTGAGTGGGAAGACGACTGGCGTCCGCCTCGCTGGAACGAGGAGTCGGCAGGCCCATCCTCACATCGGCGCCCACGCCGAGTTGCTGATCAAGCTCAGAGTCAACGCCCGGCGCGTTCTTTCACGCCGAAACCCAGTGATCGGCCAGTCGAGCTCTTTATGCTGGCGATCGCTCCCGCGACGACTGCTCTGCTGGCAGTCATACTCTGGCTGCTGTCGCCTTTGCCTGGCGCTGGACCGTCCCCGGCGCCGATCTTCATCATCGCGCTGGTTCAGTTTGGCGCGATGATGGCGCTTCGTGATGACCGGCCAGACCCGCTGTCGCTTCCCTGGCTGTCACATCTTGCGGCGACTGTTGGGCTGCTTCCACTTCTGGCCATCCAGGTCAGCCTACTGCGGGAGCCCTATGTTTCGCTTGGACAGGGCTCGGCGTGGCCGGCGGTTATCGCCTCGATCGTCGCCATCGGGTTCGCTTCGGTGCTTGCGGTTTCAACCGCGGTGCGGTTCTGGAAGCAGCCGGATCAGGCGGCTCTGGTGTTCTTGCCCAGTGCCTTGCTCATCCCGGCAGCTATTGGTCAGCGAGCAGAACTGACCATCGTGAATGCGCTTTCCATTCTGGGGCTGGCCATGTTTCTCGGATCAGTCGCAACCGTGATCGCTGCTCCCATGTCGCTTGGCGGGCGGCTGCTGGTTCCGCCATTCGCGCTGGCGATCGAGATTGGGTTTCTCTGGGCGGCTGTAAGTGGACCTGTTCTGCAACCGACCAGCGGCGGAGTAGTCAGGCTGCTTTATATCGCGCTGCTGTTCACGTCGATCATTCTAATTGTTCTGGTGCCGATTTTGGCGGTATGGCTGAGGCGGAAGGCAGCATTGCTGCCGCCTCCGCCCGCTCCGGGTGTACCGCGTTGATCAAAGGAATGCCGATCAGGAAACGGGCTCATCGCTATGCCCGTTGCTCGACATTTCTCCAAGAAGTTCTTCCTCTTCGCTTCGGGCTTCCATGGCAGTGACAGAAACGACAGATTCTTCTCCCTTCAGCCTCATCACCTGAACGCCCTGGGTCGCTCGGCCGATCAGCGAGATCTGGGATGCTGGCATGCGAATCACCTGGCCGCTGGAGCTGATCATCACCACGCTATGATCTTCACCAACCATCGCAGCGGCGACGACATCCCCAGTGCGGGCAGTGATCTTCATCGCAGCAACACCCTTGCCTCCACGACCCTGCTTGGGAAACTGCGCTGTCGCGGTTCGCTTACCGAGGCCCTTCGATGCCACCACGAGAAGATCCAGATCATCGGAGATGACCTCAGAGGCGATCACCTGGTCTGAAGGTGCAAGACGGATTCCGCGGACTCCAGCAGCGGTTCGGCCCATCGATCGAACGTCGCTCTCGTGGAACTTGATGGCCTGACCGCGGCGAGTCACCAAAATCACATGGTCGTCGCCAGAGCTGCGGCGAACCCAGGCAAGGTCGTCACCGTTGTCGAGAGAGATTGCGATCATGCCGTTCGATCGGACAGCCTGGAACTGCTTCAGATCCACGCGCTTGACGGTACCCTGGCGCGTTGTGAAGAAGAGATATCCCCCTTCACCAAAGTCCTTGATCACGAGCAGCGTGGTCACCGTTTCGTCGGGTTGCATGGTGACGATATTGACAATCGGCAGTCCCTTAGCCGTCCGGCCGGAATCGGGGAGCTCATGCACCTTGACCTGGTAGACCTTGCCACGATTGGTAAAAACAAGCAGGGAGTCCATCGTGTTTGCGGAAATGATGTGCTGGACACCGTCTTCTTCGCGCATCGTGACGCCCGTGACGCCTTTGCCGCCGCGTCGTTGGGTGCGATAGACCTCGTGAGAAATGCGCTTAACGTACCCCTTGTTGGTAACGGTTACAAGAACATCGACTTCTGGGATCAGATCCTCGGCTGAGAGATCGGACGATACCTCCTGGATGCGGGTGCGTCGCTCGTCGCCATACTTTTCTTTGAGCTCGATCATGTCCTGCCGGACCACCGCGAGAATCTTGATTTGATCGGCAAGCAGCGATTCGAGCCGGGCTATTTCTTCGAGGACCTGCTTCAACTCGTCCTCAATCTTCTGGCGTTCCAGGGCAGCGAGTCTGGCGAGTCGCATGTCCAGAATGGCGTTAGCCTGAATCTCGGAAAACTCGAAGCGCGTCATCAAATTTGTGCGAGCATCCTCTGTCGAGTTTGATGCGCGGATGAGGGCGATGATTTCGTCGATGTGATCGAGCGCTTTGCTGATGCCTTCGAGAACGTGGGCCCGTCTGCGGGCGCGCTCGAGGTCGTATGTCGCTCGCCGGCGGATGACGATCTGACGATGGTTCAAGTATTCGGTCAGTGCCCGCTTCAGGTTCAGTACGCGAGGCTGTGAGCCTTCTTCAACCAGCGCGAGCATGTTCACGCCGAAGGACTGCTGGAGCGCCGTGTGCTTGAAGAGATTGTTCAGGACCTTCATTGGCTGTGAGTCGCGTTTGAGCTCGACCACCATGCGCATGCCACTTCGGTCTGACTCGTCTCGCAAGTCGCTTATACCGTCAAGCTTGCCATCCTTGACGAGCTCGGCAATCCTCTCCAGCAGCACAGCCTTGTTCACCTGATAGGGAAGCTCGGTGACCACAATCTGATAACGGTTGCCCCGAGCTGATTCTTCGATAAAGGCCTTGGCCCGGATCACAACCCGGCCCCGGCCAGTGGCATACGCGGCTTTGATTCCTTCGGTGCCAAGAATCGTTCCACCGGTGGGGAAGTCTGGCCCGGGCACGACTTTCACCAGATCTTCGACGGTGACATCCGGGTTGTCGATCAGCATCGTCACGGCGTCGCAGATTTCGTTCAGGTTGTGAGGCGGGATGTTCGTGGCCATGCCGACTGCGATGCCGGAGCTGCCGTTTATCAGCAGGTTCGGGAGCCTGGCCGGAAGCACCTTGGGCTCGTTCATCGAGGAGTCGTAGTTTTCCTGGAAGTCGACGGTGTCCCGATCGATATCCAGCAGGAGCTCGTCGGCAATGCCAGTCAAGCGGGCTTCGGTATACCGCATTGCGGCTGCGCCATCACCGTCGACTGAACCGAAGTTCCCCTGACCGTCGACAAGCGGGTAGCGAAGGTTGAAGTCCTGGGCCATACGCACGAGGGTGTCGTAGATGGCGGAGTCACCGTGAGGGTGGTAAGACTTCATGACCTCGCCAACGATGCCAGCGCTTTTTCGGTAGCGGTTCGTTGAGCGAAGGCCCATCTCCCACATCGCAAACAGCACTCGGCGATGAACCGGTTTGAGGCCATCCCGGGCGTCTGGCAAGGCTCTCTGCACGATAACGCTCATGGCGTAATCGAGATACGATTGCCGCATCTCCGATTCGATACTCGCTACATGAACGTTACCGATATCCACAAAGCTGCTCCTTGGAAAATGTCAAACATTTAGCGCAAACCAACCACTTATTCTATCACATTCACAGGCTCGCTGTTGCCATAATAGGTGCGTACGTTCAGTGGAAAGTGCCAGCCGAGCGCTCACTTCGTGAGGAGTCGCAGAACGCAGAGCAGATATTCGCCAGGCGTCGAACGCTGTCGGTTCGCAACGCGGCTTTGAGCGACAGTGGAATTCGCGGATCACGGCTTTTTGAGTGATGCTCCGCAAGACGAACAGAACTTGGCGTTCGGTCCGTTTCGCTCTCCACAGTCTGGACAGAGCGTTCCTGATTGTGTTCCGCAACTGGAGCAGAAGTTGGCCGAAGCAGGCATTTCCGAGCCACATTCGGCGCAGACGGTGACTGGCACCGGATCGGCGGCGCGAGCTGGCTCATTTACCTGAGCAGGAGGTTGTTCCGGCTTCCTCATGGACTCTGCCATGGCTTGTCCCATCGCCGCACCCGCGCCCAATCCGACGCCAATTCCGGCTGCCCCGCCGCCGGCAGGATTCTGAGCAGCGTCTCGCATTGCCTGCGCTGTCTGAAACTGGGTGTACGTGTTCATATCGCCAATCGCAGCCATGCCCGATCGTTCATCGATTCGCTTCTGCACGTCTTCCGGCGGTGTGATGCCCTCGATCTGGAACGTCACAAGCTCCAGGCCGAGGCGTTCGAAATCGTCTGCAAGAGATAATCGCGCTCCATTGGCGAGCTCGATCGACATTGCCGCAAGATCCAGGATCGACGTATGCGCGTTGCCCAGCATGTTGTTGAACTCGGTCAGGATGATACTGCGGAGGTAGTCCTCGATCGAGGCGACGCTATATCCGCCTCTGGCACCGACGATATGGGTGACGAATAGCATCGGATCGCCAACGCGCATCGAAAACGTGCCAAAGGCACGCAATCGAACCATCCCGAGTTCCTGGTCGCGATAGACAAGTGGCTGCGTCGTGCCCCACTTCATGCCCGTGAACTCGCGGAGTGCAACGAAGAACACCTCTGCAGTGAAGGGAGACGTGCCGCCAAAGGGAATGCCGATCAGGCTCGTGAGCAGCGGAATGTTGTTCGTGGATAGCGTATGCCGACCGGCGCTGAACGAATCGAGCGCCTTGCCATCTCGGACAAAGACGGCAGCCTGGCTTTCGCGAACCACGAGCTGCGATCCCAGGACAAATTCACCCGAACCACGTTCAGGCACACGGTGGACCAGCTCATCTGACCGCTCGTCTGGCCACTGAATCAGATCGATTACAGCCATCCTGTGACTCCCCTGGTGACGTGCCGTTCTTCAATCCCTACGCGTTCGAACCTTCGGTCAGCGATCCGGAAACCGGCGCAGATCCCTTGAGGGCGGCAAGCTCCGCCTCGATATCGTCGTCCATTTCGAGCTCGGCGAACTGGTTGTCGAAGGAGCTACCCTCCATTTCGAGCAATGCAGCGGCCTCGGCCTCGTTCTGGCGGATTTTTCGCTCCATGCGGTCGAGGTCGGCCGACGGATCGAAAGGAGAAAATTCCGAGATCTTTTCGGTGACTTCACGCTGTGCACGGGCGCGTTTCTGGCGGGCAAGCAGGGAATCGCGCTGGCTCAGCGTGTTCTGGTATTTCGCTTCGAGATCGGTTAACTGTTGTTTGAGCCGTGCGACGGCATGTTGCTGAACCTGGAGCTGCTCTGCATAGAGCTCGGCGTTGGCGGTGGAGTCTTTCTTGCGGCGAAGTGCTTCCCGGGCGAGGTCGTCTTTTCCAGCAGCGACGGCGCGCTCGGCCTTCTCTCCCCATGCGTCTGCGAGGCGCTCTGCATCCCGGAGATCCTCAGCCAGGAGCTTTTCCTGGGCGATCATTGTCGCTACCTGACCACGAGCCTCGTTTATGCCCGATTCCATGTCTCGCAGAATCTGGTCGATCATGACTTCCGGGTTTTCCGCTCTGTCCAGGACGTCGTTAATATTCGCGCGGATAATGCGAGAAATTCGATCCGTTATCCCCATTTGACTGTTCCTTTCGCTTCCTAACCCATGGCTCTATTTAGGAGCCTTGACAACGCTTTGCCGAGCTTAGCGGGATTTCGGTTTTCCATACACAGACACGTCGTCGGAGTGAATCAAACTCCCAGCGAAGTATCGCTCATCAGATCCCGAAAGAACCCGAAAACTGACTTTCGTCGGGTCTTCGGTCTGACGGTAGCCGACGATTGTTGCGGCTGCCTCAGACGATTTCTTCCCTGTTTCCGAGACGTTCGCCTTTCCGCTTACCGTCCAGGCGACTGACTTGGTGGGAGCATTGCCTGCACCGGAACGCTCGCCAGGCGACTCGCCCTGCTCGATGACGATGCTCAATTCCCGGGTATCGTGTTCGGCGATCACCAGCCACTTGCCGGCAGGTTGATCCAATCGCAGGAATCGAACGCGGCTCACGGAATCCTTGTATTCGATAAGTGCATCGACGATGTAGTCATCGTCGAAGTGGGCGATGGCCTCACCGATGCTGATTTCTATTGGCGCGACACTGGCGCCATCGGCTTCAGAATCGCCGCTGAGCTCGGCGAAAATGGACCGGCCTGGCGCTGGGGCTGCCGTTTCGACCACTGAGTCTCGGGTTTCGAGCTGATCAAGAATCGATCTCACTGACGCCCTCGCCGCAGGGATCGACGTGTCACCTGATTGCGCATTTGTCAGGTCGAATTCGATGGTCGATAGTTCGGTGTCGAGCTGTTCCACCCGGGTTGCCAGGGATTTGTCGAACATGAACAGCTGGGAAAGCACCCGGTCATCGACTGGTGTATCCGAGAACAGTCCACCATATCCGTATCGTTGCGATCTGATTCGGTCTGCCGCGTGTTTGAGATCGCGGACCAGGCCCTCCGCTTCGCTCGCCCGCGTCAGGTCACCCATTCTGACGAGGGCTGCTCCACCTCGCTCCACCCGCTGGGAGATGCCCTCCAGCTGGTTGGCAATTGCCTCGCGAACTCGGCGATCTGAATCCCGGCGACTTTCCTTTTCCCGATACCCGGAATATCCGGGGATACCGTCAAGGAATGATTCAATGCGGTCCATCGCTGTGGTTACTTCCTCCTGGCGTCGGCAGCTCGTTAGCTCAAGAATATCTCAGCGCTGCAATAAGGGCATTTGATCAGACCTTTGCCCGCCAGCTCGAGCTTGCCACCACAATTGGGACAGGTCTGGCGTCCCTCAAGTGCCTGCGCTTCGACTGAGTAGAGCATTCCCGAGTTCCAGTCGATGTATCCCGAGAATATGCCTCGACCGACCAAATCGTGGAGGTCAGACTGGATTTCATCACGACCTGAGTCAAGATCGAGAACGAGGTCCGAAATCGAAACCTGGCCCCTCGCCTGAACTGCGCTCAACAATCGGCGCTGTCTTTCGATCGCGGCGATCTGGCGGGCCTCGCGAGAACCCGAA
>JBGTJM010000531.1:0-7897 GCA_041745115.1 Thermomicrobiales bacterium | reverse complement strand
CTGATTGGGGCGCCTGTCCATTTGACAGGTTGGATGGCCGCGTATGACGGGCCACCACTTCAGGGCGCGAAGCTGGCAATTCAGAGCATTAACGACGCTGGTGGCGTTCTCGGCCGACAGCTCCAGTTGATCGAGCTCGACGGCAAGACCGATCAGGTAACGGTCGGCAATGCAGCGCGCGAGGTCATCCAGAACGGTGCCGAAGTCATTCTTGCGCCATGCGATTTTGACTACGGCGCACCCGCCGGCCAGGCTGCCCAGGAAGCAGGAATCGTAGGTGTGTCGTTCTGCGCATCGTCGCCGCTCTATGGCTCGGCCACTTTGGGTGACAAGCAGTTCACCCTTTCGATGTGGAACCAGACCATGTCCGCAGCTGCGGCTGAGTTTGCCTTCAATGAAAAGGGCTTCCGCACCGCAGCGACCATTATCGATCAGGGAACTGAATACACGCAGTCGCTCGGTGACTACTTCGTCGAAACCTGGAACGAACTGGGTGGAGAGGTTGTAAACGAAGATACTTATCAGATCGGCGATATGCAGGCTGCCGCTCAGGCTCAGCGCATTCTTTCGCTCGACGAGCAGCCTGATGTGCTGTTCATTTCGGCCAATATGCCGGACTATGCAGCGATCATTGCTGACGTTCGATCGGCAGGAATCACGTCTGTGATCATGGGCGGAGACGCCATGGACACGGTTGAGTTCTACGAAGCCCTCGGAAGCGACCTTGGCAACGATATCTTCATCTCCACGCACTCGTTCATCGGTGCTGAGGCTGGGCCAGAGATGGAGCAGTTCATCGCTGATTTTGAGGAAATGTTTGGTGAGGTCCCAGGCGTCAGCTTTGCTGCCATGGGATGGGATGTTATCCAGGTGCTTGCCCAGTCGATCGAAGCAGCTGGGACAACCGAGGGCGCCGCGCTCGCTGCAGCGATGGTGAATACGGAGTTCGAACTGCTCAGTGGCAATCTGACCTGGTCCGATGCGGAGAGTGGCCATGTGCCCGACAAGGAAGCCTTCATCCTCGAAGTGGTGGACGGCGCGCCAACCTTTGTGACGAGGATCAAGCCGAGCTGGACTCCGGCAGAGTAGTTCAAAGAACAGGCAGGTACTCGGCGCAGCGTACTGCTTCGACTACCTGAGGAACGAGAAATGGCAATCGAGGCGTCACGAGGTCGTGGCGCCTCGACTCGTAGCAGTGCAGATTCAATAGGGATTGTGCCGTGAGTGATGATCAATCCGGGAGTCTTATAGTTTCGTCGCTTACGAAGGATTTTGCCGGATTGCGTGCCGTCGATGACGTCAGCTTTTTCGTGCGGCCCGCCGAGATTCTGGGGTTAATTGGTCCAAATGGTTCGGGCAAAACCACAACGATCAATTTGATAACCGGTTTGCTCAATATCACGGCTGGCACGGTGAAGGTCGGAGAAACGAACCTTACAGGGCTGGCGCCGCATCGCATCGTCAAAAATGGACTTGCGCGCACGTTTCAGGTAGTGCGGCTATTCCGAGAATTCTCGGTGCGCGAGAATGTCGAGGTCGCGGCCATTGCAGCCACGGGCGCAAGTCGACGTGACGCTGCGGTACTGGCAGCGGACGCGATGCGACTCGTCGGTATCGAGCACCTGGCTGACATCAAGTCGAGCGTGCTTCCGCAGGGAGAGGAACGGCGGGTTGAGATTGCCCGCGCGCTCGCGACACAACCCAGGTTTCTGCTGCTCGACGAGCCCGGCGCTGGGCTGAACGACGCCGAAATCGAGATTTTTCTCCCCACCCTTATGCGAATTCGGCGGGAACGAGGGTGCGGCATTCTGATCGTCGACCACGATATGCGATTGATCATGGGTATGTCGGATCGGCTACATGTTCTGAACTATGGAAAGACAATCGCCGAAGGTTCACCAGACCAGGTCCGCTCTCATCCCCAGGTCATCGAAGCGTATCTCGGCGCTGAGGTCGTGGCGTGAGCCTGCTAGAAGTTGCTGACCTCCACGTGCGATATGGGGCCATTGTGGCAGTTCGGGGCGTTTCCCTGCGGGTCGAAGAGGGCGAAGCGGTCGGCCTTATCGGCGTGAATGGCGCCGGGAAAAGTACGACGATGTCGGCAATCATGGGGGTGGTGAAGCCCGAAAGGGGATCGGTTGTCTTTGCCGGTGAGTCGCTGGTGGGTGTGCCTCCGGAAGCTGTCATTCGTAAGGGCCTTGCTCCAGTGATGGAAGGGCGCCGCATATTTCCCACGCTCACTGTTGAAGAGAACCTCAAGATCGGCGCTGCCACAGTCAAGGACAAAGAGCAGATAGCCGCAGACATCGAAAAGTGGTCAACCTTCTTCCCGGTGCTAAAGGAACGACTTGGCAAACCTGCGGGCACGCTCTCTGGAGGTCAGCAACAGATGCTTGCCGTGGCTCGCGCTATGATGTCGCGACCGACGATGGTGCTGATGGATGAGCCTTCACTGGGGCTGTCTCCGAAGCTCGTAGGCGAGATATTCGATCTCATCCGGCAATTGCGGGAGCTCGGGATGTCAATCCTGCTTGTAGAGCAGAATGTGCGCATGACATTGGATGTCGTGGATCGGGTTTATCTTCTCAGTACCGGAAAAGTCGACTTCGAAGGTACTCCAGCCGAGCTTCGGGCTCGTGGCGACGTCGAGCGAGCCTACCTTCACGGAACATCTTCAGCGACTAAACCGGCTGTCCAATGATCAGCGACGTCGCCCAGTATCTGGTTACCTCGCTGTCGCTTGGCGGACTTTACGCGCTGATGGCCCTCGGGTTGATCATTGTCTACGGCATTCTCAAGCTGATCAACTTCGCCTATGGTGAGCTGGTGATGGTCGCCGGATATGGGCTGCTGATCTTTGGAAGATCACCCTGGCCCTGGATCATCGTAGCCATCCTCAGTGTCATTTGTGCAGTGATCGCGGCACTCCTGATGGAACGTATTGCATTCAGACCAGTGCGACACGCTTCACCCACCACCATGTTGATTACATCGTTTGCCGTCAGCGCACTCTTGCAGAACCTTGCACTACTCACCATCTCGCCAAGACCGCAGGTGCCGCGACTGCCAAGCATATTCATCCGGAACCTTACCTTTCGCGGAATCAGAATCGATGTACTCGACCTATCCGGACTCATCGTCAGCATCCTGGCGTTGATTGCGTTGACCGTGTTCTTGCGCAGGACAGTCATCGGATTGTCCCTCCGGGCAGCGGCAGACGACTTCACGATGACGCGACTCATGGGTGTGCGCGCCAACATGGTCATCGCCGCCGCATTCGCTATCAGTGGGTTCATGGCCGGCATCGTCGCGCTCTTCTGGATCGGCAACGCTCGCAGCACGACTCCGACGATTGGTCTTGAACCCGTGCTCATTGCCTTCATCGCATCGGTCGTCGGCGGAATGTCCTCTCTGAAAGGAGCGGTCGTCGGCGGATACGTCCTGGGGTTCTTGACAATTGGCTTGCAGACGTGGCTTCCGCAAGAAGTGAATGCCTACCGGAACGCAGTCCTCTTTGGGATCGTAATCGTTGTGCTGCTGTTGCGGCCGGACGGTATCATCCGACCGGCCTATTCGAGAGAAGCCCGATGAGCGGCTCAAGCTTCGAACTGAAGCCGTTGCTGGCTCGGATTTCGACTCCAGCGATCCTCGCGAGCATTGTCATCGTCATCGCAGCGATCGCCACCCTCCGCAACGACATCGTGTTCGAGCGAGTGGTGACCGTGATGTTCATCCACCTCCTCCTGGTTGTTGCCCTACAGGCATTCATGGGCAACTCCGGGCTGGGATCCTTCGGACAATACGCGTTCGTGCTGATCGGGGCTTACTCGTCGATCTGGTTCTCACTTTCACCCGACCAGAAGAACTTGGCGTTGCCCGATATGCCGCAGACATGGTGGCTCTATGAACAACACACGTCGTTCCTGGTTGCTGCCGTGATGGGAGGCCTGACCGCACTGCTCGTTGGTGGTCTGCTCGGAATTGCACTGGTGCGCCTGCGCGGCGCGTCGTTCACCATTGCGACGTTTGCTTTTCTTATCGTGATTCACTCGGTCGCGCTGCAATGGCGACAGGTAACGCGGGGATCGCGCACAGTATTGGGTATTCCGCAATACACCACGCTGTGGGATGCTGCCCTGTGGGCAATCGTCGCGATTGTCATTGTCTACGCATTCAAGGAGTCGACGATTGGCCTGAAGCTGCGCGCCAGCCGCGAGGATGAGGACGCAGCGTCGAGCGTCGGAGTGAATGTGAAACTCATGCGGTGGATGGCCTGGAGTCTGAGCGTGTTCCTGAGTGGATTTGGCGGGGCACTCTGGGCTCATTTCATCCAGCAATTTTCTCCACAGAGTTTTTATTTGAAAGAGACGTTTCTGATTATCGCGATGCTTGTTATTGGCGGGTCTGGGAGCGTCAGTGGGGCAACCATTGGGGCCATCGCTGTAGCCCTGAGCTCCGAAGGGATGCGCCAGATCGAAAACTGGTGGAACCTCAATCGGCAAACAGGCACGCGCGTGGGGGAATTCCTGCCATTCCAGCTCATTGGATTCACCGAAATCGTCATTGCCATCTCGATGATCCTGGTGCTGATCCTGCGTCCGACTGGAATCATGGCTGGGCGGGAGCTCAGGGGGCCCCGTCGCAAGAGTGGTGGGTCTGGGCCGAAACCCGAACTCGCAGTCGATGGATCGAATCCAGTACCTGAGCCAAACTTATGAAAGGCACGCAATGTCAGACATAGCAGAGTCTCCATCGGACCGAATAGCTGAACGTGACAACCGGTACGTGGCCGATGCTCAGAAGATCCGCTACACACCGTTCGTTCTCTCGCACGGTGATGGAGCTCGGCTGATCGACGTTGAAGGCCGTTCATTTATCGATTTCGGAGCAGGATGGGCGGCCGCCAACCTTGGCTACACCAATCCGCATGTACAGGAAGCGATAGCGGCCCAGGTCCAGAAAACAACGTTTGGCACGTTGGTCAGCGGAATGCACGAGCCAGCAGCAGAGCTGGCAGAGACGTTGACCACGCTCGTTCCCGGTGACTTTGAAAAGAAAGCCTGGTTTGGACTTTCTGGTTCAGATGCCAGCGAAGCCGCCCAACGGATGATCCTGCGTTCGTCGCGAAAGCCGAGAATCATTTCGTTCATAGGCAGCTGGCATGGAACGACGGACTCCACGATGGCCCTCTCTGCACATCCGTCGCTGGCTGGGGCCGTGGGCGGCGCGCACGTCACGAAGATTCCATACCCCAATCCCTACCGCGATCCATTCGGTGGAACCGGAGAGGGACTGACTGATCGTTGCCTCGCATTCCTAGAGGACTATTTGTTCACGACGATTTGTCCGCCGGGTGAGGTGGCTGCCATCTTTGCTGAAGCGGTGCAGAGCGACGGAGGCGACATCGTACCGCCGCCCGACTTCATGCCCAAGCTCCGGGCACTCTGCGATCGCCACGAAATCCTGCTGGTACTGGATGAGATCAAGGTTGGAATGGGCCGAACCGGGAAGTGGTTCGCCTTCGAACACGGAAATATAGCCCCGGACCTCGTACTGATGGGCAAAGCGCTGGGCGGAGGCCTGCCGCTCAGTGCCGTCGTCGGTCGTCGTGAGATTCTCGACGTCGCTTCAGGAATCGCGCTGTTCACGCTCTCTGGCAACGCGACAAGCTGCGCCGCCAGTATCGCCGCTATTCGCGAGACCTCGCGCCTCGAGCTCCTGGAACGATCAGCCATGAACGGGCAGTTGATGCTCGATCGGTTAAGGCTGGAACTTGATCATTTCGACAATGTTGGCGATATCCGGGGCAAAGGAATGATTCTAGGGGTCGAGCTGGTAGACGATCGAAAGTCGAAACGGCCTGTCCAGCCCCTTGCTGCTAAAGTCGTGTTCCGGGCATGGCAGCTTGGTTTGATTGTGTACTACGCCGGGAACTGGGGTAACGTACTCGAGATCACACCACCCCTCGCTATCGATCGGGCTGACATCGATGAGGGGATCGCAATTCTGCGGAAGTCGTTCGAGGATGTTCTGGATGGAGCCGTTTCTGATGCAGACGTTGCCCCGTTTGCTGGCTGGTAGGAGGTTTCGTGCCTGAATCCGCGCTCTCAGCGTATCTGAAGGAGCGGTTGCCAGAGTATCTGGACGACCTTCGCTATCTCAGCGGGATCGATTCTGGTAGCCATGACAAGACTGGCGTCGACACAGTTCAGGACTGGCTCGCACACAGGCTCGCTGCCCTTGGATTCACCATCGAAAAGAAGCAACAGGCCCGTTTCGGCTACGACCTCGTCGCGCGTCGAAAGGGATCAGGGCCCCGACGAGTATTGCTTCTTGGCCACGCTGACACGGTCTATCCAGAAGGCACCGCCGCTGTACGACCGATGCTTGTCGATGGCGACAAAATCCTCGGTCCTGGCACGTGCGATATGAAGGCTGGCATTCTGGCAGGCATCTACGCTGTTCAGAATTTGGACAATCAGGACTGGAACGCACTCGAGGAGTTGACATTCATCATTGTATCGGATGAAGAAATAAGCGAGCGCCATTCCGTTGAGCTGCTCCAGGAAGAAGGTCCGCGATTCGATGCGATTCTGACCCTCGAGGCAGCACGCGAAAATGGCGACATCGTGACCTCTCGCAAAGCCGGAACATGGTTGACGGTTGAGGTGCATGGCAAGTCGGCGCACGCAGGTGTCGAACCGGAAAAGGGCAGAAGCGCCACCGTAGCACTCGGCCGGATCCTCGTCGACACATACAAACTCAACGCCATGAAACCCGGAATCACGGTCAATCCCGGCGACATCGAAGGTGGGCGGGCTCCGAATATCGTTGCCGACTATGCCCGCGGCCACTTCGATCTCCGAGCCTGGACGAACGATGAGCTGGCGGAACTCGTCGAGGCGTTTTCTCGAGTTTGCCGCCAGGCTGAGTCGTCGGGAGTTTCGGTCAGTATTTCGACAGATTCGGGAACCGGCACACCAGCGATGGAACGAAACGACGGAGTGAAGCAGCTCGAAGCCGCGGCCATCGAAATCGCCAGAGAGATTGGATTTCCGTTGCGTGGCGCGGCAACCGGCGGCGGGTCGGATATCAGCTTCGCGGGATATTGTGGGAACCCGGGTCTTGATGGACTGGGGCCGGTAGGGGGCCTCGATCATGGACCGGATGAGTACATTCTGATGAGTAGCATTGTGCCGAGGACAGAGCTGCTGGCGAGATTGATCCAGCGGATTGGAGACGACGAAAGGTTCGCATATGAGCAGCGCCGTTCATGACTCTGGAGAGTTGCTGGCCCGTCTACAGTCAGATGGCATCGAGCACTTCTGGGTCACGTACCATGACTACAGTGGAATCGGTGCCGCCAAATCGGTACCACCTGAGGGATTCAGGGGCGTTATTGAATCGGGTGCCGTTTTTGCGGTGGCGAATCTCGACATGGATATCCTCGACCGTCAGCCAGATTCGGCATCCTGGCTGGCCAATTCAGCGGATTTTCTGGCTTTGCCGGATCCTCGCAGCTACAAAGTTCTCCCTCGTTTCCCCAGAACCGCTCAGGCCAATGTCTGGATGCGAGCAACCGATGGTTCAACGTGGAACGGTTGTCCCAGAACCCGCCTCGAAGCCGTAGTATCCGAGCTTAAAAACGAAGGGTTCACAACCCAATGCGCATTCGAGCCGGAGTTCTACCTGCTTCGGAAGACGTCAGAGAGCGAGTATGAACCGGTCAATGCAACTCGAATGTTCACTCAGGCAGGTCTCCAGGAGAACCAGCCGTTTGTGGCACGGGTCGTCGATGAACTCCGCGAAATGGGGGTCACGGTCGCCCAGATCGGCAAAGAGTACGGCCGAGGTCAGTATGAGATGTCGGTCCACCACGGTTCGCCAATCAAAGCGC
>JBGTJM010000530.1:0-5967 GCA_041745115.1 Thermomicrobiales bacterium | reverse complement strand
AACACCTGGGACTACCCCACCTATCTGCTGATCGTCGGCGGATCGCTGTTTCTTCTCGACGCACTCGGCTCGGCCACGGCGGCGAGCGCAAGGGGTTTGCTTGACTGGCGAATGTCGTTCGCGATTGCGAGATGTTCGGCTTTGTCCGCCGGGGCTGTCGTTTTGCTGGGCCGGCTCATGTTCTGGCCGTATTTTACCCACTATCAGCCTCAGCACAGTGGATTCGAACCCTGGCTGGGGCGTTCGACCGCCAGTCAGTACCTGATCATTCACGGACTGTGGCTTTTCATCATCGGCAGCTTCGTCGTCGCGGATCTGGTTATCGCTCATCGTCAGGAGCCAGTTGCCGCCCAGGCTTCGGCATCCGGTCCCCAGCTTGGATTCAGGTGGCCCGCCCCGTTGATCCTGGCCGCCTTTCTCCTGGTGCTAGGGGGCTTCTCGATCTGGATGGATCGAATTGATGGGCTGCTGGTTTCCTCTCTGGGCCTGGTGGTATTGGCGGCCTGGCAGCGACAACGAGAACCGCTGATGCTCTTCCTGTACGGAATTGTGGCTCTGGGCCTGGTGATCAGCCTGGGAGTCGAGCACTACGTGCTGCGTGGCGATATTGGCAGGATGAACACCGTGTTCAAGTTCTACCTGCAAGTCTGGATCCTTTTTGCGCTGGCATCAGCAGTATTGCTGGTGCTCTTCGAGAACCACATGAGATCGCTCACTGGCTGGTTCACTCGAGCTCCCTGGATCATTCTGTTGATGGTGTTGGTTGGAGCGGGACTTGTCTATCCTGCATATGCGACCCCAGCAAGGATCGACGACCGTTTCACACCTCTGCCACCTGGCCTGGACGGCATGGAGTTCATGGAACATGCCACGTTTGTCGATGCCGCAGATGGCATGCCTCCAGTTGAAATGGATCTTTCTCAGGATCGCACCGCGATCGAGTGGCTGAGAGCAAATATCTCAGGATCGCCAGTGATATTGGAGGCGGTCACTCCACTCTACCGTTGGGGATCACGCATCAGCGTCTATACAGGACTCCCGACGGTGATCGGTTGGGACTGGCACCAGACGCAACAGCGACCCGGTTTTCAGACGCTCATTGACCTGCGTAAGGCAGCAGTCCAGCAAATGTTCGGCGAGGTACGCTCATTCGAAAGTATCCGGCCGCTGCTCGATCGTTATCAAGTCCAATACATCTATGTGGGCCCTGTCGAGCGGGCCTACTACAGCGAACAGGCGCTGGCCAAGTTCGAAGAAGCAGCGGAATCAGGGCATCTCGTTCTGGTCTACGACGATGACGGTGTCCAGATCTTTCGGTACGACTCAGCAGGCAATGAATCCTGACAGTTCACGAGGTGCGATGAGCGATTTGCTGCCTGGGGATATCAATTTTCTGAGTGAGATAAAGCGACAGAATACAGAACACCGTGCCAAACAGGAACGGGAACTGGTAGCCAAGTCTGGCCCATAATGCGGCCCCGATGATGGGCACGATGATGGCGGTCAAATGAGCGAGCGATACCCCCATCGCCAGTGATGCCGGAACATCCTCTCGGTGAGCGATCTTGCGCAAGTAGGTCGTTGTGCCAACGTAAAACAGAAACAGCCACAGATAGCCAAGATAGAACACATAGAGCAGCCACACGCTGTTCGAAAAGGCGAAGCCCAGAAACACCACGAGGTGAAGCACGTAGGCAACCGAAAGCACACGCTTTTCGCCGTGCAGATCGACCATTCGACCGACAAGCGCTCCTGTGCGCCAGTTCAGCAACGCCGAAACGATGAGGAGAACCGTGATCGATCGCGCATTGACATTGAACTCCTCGACCAGCACGAATGGCGCAAATGCGAAGTAAATTTGCTGACGGCTGCCATCGAGAAACGACAGCCCGTAGTAAAGCCGGTACTCCCGTCGCCAGACAATCCTTGGCGCAGCCCGCGCGGCTGCAATATCGCTATCCGACGTGGGGAACCTAAAGACAGCCAGAGCTCCGATGATCGCGGCAACTCCTACAACCAGGAACAGCCCGCGCAAGTACGGCTCCTGAAACGTTCTCAGATCGCCCTTGAATCGCTCGATTGCCAGAAGTAGCAGCAACACGGCAATGAGTGTGACCAGACTGCCCAGAAAGCCGATGCTGTTCAACCTGCCGAGCGTGCTGCCTTCCTGACCGGGTCGGGCGATCGACAGCCCGAGCGCTGGCTGCAGTTGCAGCCAGGAGTGAAATCCGATGCTGGCAATGAGTGTTGGAATGATGAGCTGGTTGAAGCTGTCCGTCAGTGAAAAAAGGCTGTAGCCCACTCCCATCACGACCAACGACAGGGCCGCTGCTCTTGCGAGACCGAGGCGCATCAGAACAGCAGCAACGAAAATGAGCAGGAACCCAGGCAACTCCCTGATAGCAATCAGGTAGCCATTCTGGGCGCCGTCCATGCCCAGGACATCTCGCATGAAGCTCGGCTGAATCGCCTGGGATGTCTGCATCGAAATAGACGTAGCGAACGTCGTTATCGCCAGGAGCGTAAATCCAAGCGCAAACACCGCCTCGGTCGGAACTGTTCTAGCCGCCTGCTGGTCATCTGGTGATGATGCCGGTTGATCAGGTTTCGACTCGAGCGGGACCGTCACCAGAGACTCCGGAGAACGAACTGCCCGCTACGATTTCGGGCACCGGAACGAGTCTACGGCATTCCGGGAGGGCGTGAGGTTGATGGTCAGGCAACCTCCGAGGCCGGCCGGTGGCTGGTCGGACGCCCAGCGGTCTTCGAATTCTCTCGGCGAATCCAGCGAGCAACGAGTCCCTGGTTCAGCCAACCGGATCGTCGGGGCTCGGAACACTGATGCCGAGACTCGTGTCTCAATGAGCGATCCTTTGCCAGTTCGAGCGTGATGATTGGTGTTTGCATTGTTGCGTTTCCCATGAATGTCGAATCCGTTCACTTTCTGGTAGCTCGCTTTCAGCATCTCAATCATCACGCGCACATGCGCCCACGGCATCCGCCGAGCGGCTGAATTGCATGACGACTGATCAGACGCGGCCCATCCGCCAAATGGCGGAGGACGCCTGTGGAAGTGATCGATGCGCTTGTTAAATCAGTTGCTCCCGAATCGCCCGAGACGCTGCGGCGGTGCGGGACCGTACATCGAGTTTGCTCAGAATGTTCGCAACGTGGGATTGAACTGTGCGAACAGAGATGAAGAGCGACGCCGCGATTTCAGGATTCGATTTGCCGTCGACAAGCAGACGCAATACCTCGACTTCTCGCTCAGTGAGACCGGGGGGACCAGACTGGGAAGGTCCCAAACTCGACGACGTTTCATTCCTCCACCGAGGAGTGTTGACTGTGAGCGCCTCGAGCTCCTCGACTGTGAGGCTCCTGCCGCGGGAAAAGAACTCAGACAGGTCCTGATCCCCGGCTGCAGATGCCAGGCGGTCGGTCGTTCGCATGAACTCGGCACGACCATACTTCCCGTCTGACCAGAGACCTCGCTCTCTCATCGCTGTGACATATCCCATCAACACAGCAGCGTCTTCAACATTCTCTCGCGCAATGTTGATTACAGACCAGAACACCGCGACGGCAACCAAGGCTACTGGATTCTGCCAGGTTCGAATGTCTGGCCATGCATTCGATATGATCTCCTGAACCTCGTCGTACTTCTGCTCCTGAATGGCTACGTCGGCCAGCGAAATGGCGTTGTACACCCTCATTCCCAAGGTGTCGGCGTGTTGAGTTGCCTTTTCGAAGTGCATACGCGCAGTTGCCAGATTTCCCTCGGCAGTTGCGACCGATCCAAGGTTGTGAAAGAGAACGGGAAACTGATGAGCCGCACCTTCCGCTTCGACCAGATCGAGCGCTTCCTCCAGACACTTCCTGGCTGCATCCAGGTCGCCCTCATTGAATCGGAGTGCGCTCCGTGTGATGAAATACTGGACTCGAATGGCAAGCTCGGCATCGTCGATACCAAGCGACTCGACCGACTGAAGATAGTGGTGGGCGGCCTTGTCGTCTTCGGTGCTGAGGAGAAACCAGGCCAGCCAGAGACTCGCTTCCCTGCGCTCCTTCAATGGTGCCCGGTCATCGACTGCCAGAGCACGGGTCATCCAGTCCCGGCCTTCCTTGATGCCTCCGCTACTTGTCCACCACTGAGCGATTTCCAGCGCCAGTCGTAGCATGAGGTCTCCCTGGCCAGAGCTTTCAAGCCATCGCAACGCACTTCGGATGTTGTCGAGCTCTAACTCAACGGCTTCGAGCCAGGTTATGTCCTGACCTGGGTGAGGTCCGTCGTGACTGACCAATTCGGCAAAGTACGACGCATGCGCGTTGCGTACCTCGGGCAGTTCACCAGAGGACTCAAGAGCTTCCAGGGCAAAAGCCCTGATAGTGCCAAGAAGATCAAATCGCGATTTGCCCGAACGGTCCAGTCTTACAACCAGGCTATGGTCGGCCAGCTGCATGAGGGTTTCGAACGCGAATGCTGGCTGAGAAGCAACGGCCTCGATAGCCCGCAGGGTAAATCCTCCCTCAAAAATAGCGAGAGACCTGAGCAGCTTTTTCTGACTGCTATCGAGGAGGTCGTAGCTCCATTTGATCGTGTTCCTCAACGTCTGGTGGCGAGTGGGTGAATCGCGAGGGCCGGTGATCAGCAAGTCGAGGCTACTTGCAAGGCGGGGCACGATTTCGTCTGGCGAGAGCATGCGCGTACGGGCAGCAGCAAGCTCGATCGCCAGGGGCAGTCCATCAAGCCGACGACATATCTCGATCACTGATTCGACATTCGAGGCAGAAAGCGTGAAGGTCCTGTCGACGGCCTGAGCACGCTCCACGAAGAGTGACACGGCGTCAGACGCACCCCACGTAACCTGATTTAAGGACGAACCTTGTGTAAACGAGGGGATCTCGAATGGCGCCAGTGCAATCTCTCGCTCACCGATCAGGCGCAGCGGCAACCGGCTGGTTGCCAGAAACCTGACATCGGGAGCTTCCCGGGATAACTCACCGATGTATGACGCCAATTCAAGGATCTGTTCCACATTGTCGAGTATCAGCAAGACTCGCCGTCCTGCCAGACCGCGCTTTATTGATTCCTTCGCGGGTAAGTTCGGTGAGAGCAGACCAAGCGACCGTCCTATGCTGTCGATTGCGACTTCGAGACTATCAGCGGCTGCCAACGACACCCAGCTCACTGATCGATCAAAATCATCAAGCAGCGACTCGCCCGCTGCGTGGGCCAGTCGAGACTTTCCAACGCCGCCAGGACCGGTAACGGTCACCAGCCAGGCATCGGGCCGGAGCAATGCTTCTCTCACAGAATCGAGCTCCTCTAGCCTGCCAATCATGCGAGAGCGCCAGCCTGGCATCGAACATGTGAGTTCGTATTCGGTTGCGGCGGTGTGTCCGAACGGTTCCATTCGTAACCCCCAGGGCGGTTCGCATGCCTTCAGGATTTAGCATACCGCGATGTCAGAAGTTGACACCGCTGCCCGAACTGAGACTACCCTTGTCAGAAGGCGCCAGTGCCGAGCTGGCTCGAAGTGGACCATGATCGAAATTCAAAATCTCACAAAACACTATGGGTCAGTGAGAGCGGTTGACGACATCTCGTTTGCCGTGGCAGCCGGTGAGATATTCGGACTTCTTGGCCACAACGGGGCCGGCAAAACGACCACACTTCGGGTGCTGACGGGCCGCACCCGACCCACCAGCGGCACAGCCAAGGTCGCCGGATTCGACGTGGTCACCGATCTCGATCAGGTCAAGCCGCTGATCAATCTCGTGTTCGAGGAGCAAAATCTCTACGAACGGCTCAGCGGTTATGACAACCTGCGTGTGTTCGCGGACCTCTATGGAGCTCCGCGAGACAGGGTTGGCCGACTGCTCGATCGAGTCGATCTGACCGAGGCTGCAAAACGCAAAGTGAAGACGTATTCGTCGGGAATGAAGCAACGGCTATTGATCGCTCGC
>JBGTJM010000529.1:0-10470 GCA_041745115.1 Thermomicrobiales bacterium | reverse complement strand
CCGCACCGATTATGTTGCGGCTCCAATGAACAACCTCGGATGCGTGCTCGCATTTGAGAAGCTGTGCGGCGTTGAGGCTCCGGAGCGGGCGCAATACTGGCGTGTGATCATGTCCGAGCTGAGCCGAATTGCCTCGCATCTAGTCTGGCTGGGCACGCATGCGCTTGACATTGGTGCGCTGTCGATGTCGCTGTATTGCTTCCGGGAGCGAGAGCTGATCCTCGATATTTTCGAAGCATTCTGTGGCGCTCGTTTGACGACCAACATGATGGAGATCGGCGGTTTTTCGAGGCCGATTCCCGATGGGCTGATTCCGCAGATTCGCGAGTTCCTGAGTGTGTTTCCAGAGCGCCAGAAGGAATATGAGACGCTGCTTTCGGCTAATCCGATCTGGATGGCCCGGACCAAAGATGTCGGCGTGATCACACCGGAAGCCGCGATTAGCTATGCGCTCACTGGCGCGTGTCTGAGGGGATCGGGCGTCAACTACGACATTCGCAAGGCCATGCCGTACCTCGTCTACGATCGCCTGGATTTCGAGGTGCCGCTTGGTACCAAGGGTGATGTCTACGATCGCTACCTGGTGCGGATGGAAGAGTTTCGGCAGGCTCTGCGGATCATCGAGCAGTGTGTCGATGCTGTTGAGCGGATGGACACTCCGTTGATGGCGTATGAGTCTGAGTATGTGATTCCACCGCATAAGGGGACCATGACCACCGCCGAAGATATGCAGCGGCACTTCGTGTGGGTGATCAAGGGGTTCAGCCCACCAGTGGGGGAGGCATATGCGGCTGTCGAGCATCCCAAGGGTGAAAATGGCTACTACGTTGTATCTGATGGATCGTCAATTCCTTATCGATTCCGGGTACGATCTCCTGACTTCGTGAACCTCGGCGTCCTGCCGCATATCGCTCAGGGAGCAATGCTGGCGGATGTTGTGGCGTTGATTGGCACGATCGACATCGTTCTTGGATCGGTCGATCGCTGATCAGCTTCGCCTCCGATGGTCGCGCCGTCCGTTCGGAGGCTGGTAAGATAGGCGCGGCGCGGCAATGTGCGTTGTTCGCGCCATTTGCTTGTTCGTTGAGGAACCGCACAGGTTCCTGGGGTAGTGAGACCGGGCGGAACCGGGGTAGGTGTCTGGAGCTAGGGTAAGCATGAACGACCAGCCAATGTGGCTCACCTTTCTCTTCGCGTTCCTGATCATGAACGTGTTGCTGATTGGTATGGCGTACATGACCTATTTCGAGCGGAAGGTACTGGCGGGAATGCAGGACCGAATGGGTCCGACCCGTACGGGCCCGAAGGGTCTGCTGCAACCTATCGCCGACGGAGTCAAGCTGCTGGGCAAAGAGGATCTGATTCCGCGATTCGCGGACAAGTGGGTGTTCTTTTTCGCACCGTTGATCGTTTTTGTGACCGCCATTGTTGGCGTGGCGGTGATTCCGTTTGGTGGGACCATCGAGGTATTCGGCCGCGACCTCAATCTCTACATTACCGACCTGAATGTTGGAGCGCTGTTCCTGCTGGCATTTAGCTCTATTGGTGTCTACGGCGTCATTCTGGGTGCCTGGGCGTCTTCAAATCGCTATTCGCTGCTTGGGGGACTTCGAGCTGCCGCTCAGGTCGTCAGCTACGAGATCATTCTGGGTCTTTCGCTGGTTGGTGTCTTTCTGCTGGCGGGTTCGCTGAGCTTGCGGGACATCATGATCGCGCAGCAAACGAATCTTGAGATAGGCCCATTGACGGTAAAGAACTGGTTCATCCTGTCTCAGCCTCTCGCGTTCATCCTGTTTATGATTGCCGCTGTGGCGGAGACGAACCGAGCTCCATTCGACCTCCCAGAAGCTGAGACCGAACTGGTTTCGGGTTTCCACACCGAGTATTCCGCATTTCGTTTTTCCTTCTACTTTCTCGGCGAATACATCGCGATGATCGTGATCTCGCTGTTTGCGTCCACGCTGTTTCTGGGTGGCACCAGCGGCCCAGGATCAGAGAACCACTGGTATCTGGGAGTGCTGTATCTGCTGCTCAAAGCGATCGTATTCCTCTTCTTTTACGTGTGGTTGCGGGCGACATTGCCCCGTTTTCGTTACGACCAGCTGATGGGTATTGCCTGGAAAGTGTTATTGCCGCTTGTCCTTTTGAACATCGTGGTCACGGCGGCGATTCGACTGGCGAGCGACGGTCTGTTGTTCTAGGCAAAGTCAGGGGAGCAGGCGGCAAGCAGGAGAGGATCGGTCTGATTCGGTTTGGTTGGCGAGTGAGCGGGCTTGACGGAGTAATGGAATGCCCTGGGAAGTAATCATCTTCTATTTCATCGCGGCGACGGCGATAGCTGGCGCGGCGGGAATGGTGATTGCCCAGAATCCGGTTCATTCTGCGGTGTTTCTGGTGATCTGTTTTATTCAGATTGCTGCCGTTTTCGTGATGCTGGGGGCTGAGTTTCTGGGGATCATCCAGATCATCGTGTACACGGGCGCCATTCTGGTTTTGTTGCTTTTTGTGCTGATGTTGGTCGATCCGGAGGATTTACCCGAGTTCCATGTTGGACGACCGGTCCAGCGGGCGGTAGGGGTGATCCTGGGGCTGATATTGCTTCTTGAAGTGGCGACGGCGATTGCGACCCGCACGATCACCGGTCGGCAAGGAAACGCCACGCTGGAGAATGTAGAACTTGTCGGCGGAAACACGCAAGCGCTTGGCCGCGTGCTCTACACGGACCATTTGCTGGCATTCGAGGTTGTGTCGCTGATCCTGACCGTGGGCGTGCTTGGGGCGATTGTGCTGGCACTTCCGGAACGGCTCGGGGTCCGATCCTACAAGCGGAAAGACACTATCTCGCTGGCTCATCCTCGCGGAACCGATATTGCCTTGCCGGCCGGTGAGGGTGCACAGGTGCAGACCGGTTTGTCGAGCACCGCCGTGGCAAAGCCATCGGGAGTGGGCAGAAGGCTGATCATGTCGTCGGACCCTGACGAGCAACCTGTGACCGGGGGAGGCCGTCAATGATCGCGCACGTTGCTGATTTGGCGATTCGTGGATGGCGCCGATGGAACTAACTATCGAGCACTTTCTTGGTCTGAGCGCAGCGTTGTTCATCATTGGGTTGATGGGCGTGCTGATGCGCAGGAACGTGCTGATCATTTTCCTCTGTGTGGAGCTGATGGTTGCCGCGGTGAGCATCACTTTCGTTGCGTTTGCCAGGGAGACCAACACGCTCTATGGTCAGACGTTTGCGCTGTTTGCGATCGCCGTGGCCGCAGCAGAAGCCGCCGTAGGATTGGCACTGATCCTGGCGCTGAGTCGACGAGTTCGATCTGTTGATATCGATGAATTCAGAACGCTCCGTGATTAGCGGGCCAGCGGCGCTGGAACGGACCGGCGGCGCATCATTGAGACGTGGGGAAGGAAAGTCGGTGAAGACGGTCGAAAGAGGTTGGGAATTCAAGGCCCATGGCTGAGTATCTCTTTCTCATTCCGCTACTTCCGCTGCTGGCGAGTGTGATCAACCTGGTCTTCGGCCGGGGGATCATCAAGGACAAGGCGCACCTCGTTTCGATACCGGCGGTTGCTGGTTCGTTTGTGCTCTCAGTGCTGGTGTTCCGGGAAATCTGGAACGATGAGCATGCCCTGCACCAGACTGTCTCGACCTGGATCGAATCCGGATCGTTCAGCACGTCGATTGGCCTGTATGCCGACCAGCTGACGGCCGTGATGCTGACGATGGTCACATTTGTCAGCCTGCTGGTGCATATCTACTCCGTTGGGTATATGAAGGGCGATGCGGCTTACTATCGCTTCTTCGCCTGGCTGCCACTCTTCGTGTTCTCGATGCTAATGCTGGTACTGGCGGACAACTACCTCCTGGTCTTTTTCGGCTGGGAAGGGGTCGGTCTCTGTTCGTATCTCCTGATCGGCTACTACTACAAGCGGCGATCTGCAGGGAATGCGGCCAAGAAGGCCTTCATCGTCAACCGGGTCGGTGACTTTGGATTTGGCCTCGGCATCATGCTGATCTTCACGACATTTGGAACGCTGGAGTTCTTCGGAGAGTCGGGCGTGTTTTCCAAGCTCGGTGCAGGAGGCGTTTCAGAGAGCACGCTGACCTGGATCGGGCTGCTGCTGTTCACGGGCGCAATTGGAAAGAGCGCTCAGTTCCCGCTTCATGTCTGGTTGCCAGACGCGATGGAGGGTCCGACCCCTGTGTCGGCCCTGATCCATGCGGCAACGATGGTGACCGCAGGCATCTACCTGATGGCGCGGTCGGCGCCGATTCTGCGGGAAGCGCCCAACGCCATGCTGGTGATCGCGGTTGTTGGGGCGTTCACGGCGTTCCTCGGTGCGTCGATAGCGACGGTGCAGAACGACATCAAGCGGGTTGTGGCGTATTCAACGGTCAGTCAACTGGGCTTCATGGCGTTGGCGATCGGGATGGGAGCCTGGATATCGGCGATCTTCCACCTGATTGCGCACGCATTTTTCAAGGCATGTCTCTTCCTTGGTAGCGGTAGTGTTATCCACGGCATGCATGAGGAGCAGAACATCCAAAAGATGGGTGGACTGCGGAAACTTATGCCGATCACGTTTGGCACGTTTCTTGTCGCATCGCTGGCGAATGCCGGGCTGTTTCCGCTTGCAGGATTCTGGAGCAAGGACGAGATTATCACAGGCAGCTGGGCCAGCAATTACTTCCCAAGGCTGGGCAATGTGCTGGCGATTGTGGCGCTGGTCACTGCTGGGATTACGGCGTACTACATGTTCCGGCTGGTGTTCCTGACGTTCTTTGGCAAGCCGCGATACGATGAGTCGCACATTCATCCACATGAATCCCCTGCGGCGATGACCGGACCGCTTGTTGTGCTCGCGGCGTTTGCAATTTTCTTTGGAGCCGTC
Source organism: Thermomicrobiales bacterium (assembly GCA_041745115.1). Taxonomy (GTDB): domain Bacteria; phylum Chloroflexota; class Chloroflexia; order Thermomicrobiales; family UBA6265; genus JAHBVL01. The sequence goes on along the minus strand of JBGTJM010000529.1, from coordinate 5,574 downwards.
GGGATTCCGCCCGATGCGGGCCGATTCCACGATTTCCTGGACCCCGTTTTCTATGGCGAGAGTGAGCACGAGGCAGAAACAGCCGTGGCTGCCCTCGTGGGTGACAATCAGGGAGCGCCGTTGACGTCATTTGCCGACGAGGGCGGAGACGACAAGCACGGTCATGCCCACATCTCGGACGAAGTCGTGATTGGATTCGGCATCGCATCGACGATCGTCGCGTTGTTCGGCATCGGCCTGGCCTATGTCGTGTTCATGCAGCGGAGGATCGACCCGGTTCGATTTGCGCAGGAACACGGGACGCTTCACTCGTTTCTCTATAACAAGTGGTATGTCGACGAGATCTACGATCGATTTATCGTGCAGCCGCTGAGGCGATTGGCGATGTATCTGTGGTTGAAGGTGGATGTGCGGATTATCGATGGGGCGCTGCTGGGACTTGCCGGATCGGTGACCTGGGCCAGCGGGCAGTTGCGTCGAGTGCAAACCGGACTGGTGAGTAACTATGCGCTGGCCATCGCGCTGGGCATGGTCGTTATCGTTGGGGTCTATTTCGCGGCGTTTAGCGATCTTTTCCGGTAGGCCGGGGAGTAGGGCGTGGATAGTTTTCCGGTACTGAGCGCAATTGCATTTGCTCCGCTAGTTGGCGCACTGATCATCTTCTTCGTGCGCGGTATCGAGCAGGCGCAGGCTCGGGTTGTGGCGTTGGCAGCCACAGTCGTCAGCTTTGTGCTGTCGGTGCTGATGCTCCTCGATCTCGAGAAGAATGCCGAGTTTCAGTTTCGCGAGGACGTGAACTGGCTGCCTGATCTCGGTGTCACGTATTCCATGGGTGTGGATGGCATGGCGGCATTGCTGATCGTGCTGACTACGCTGATTGGCATTGTGGCGATCATCTGGTCGTGGAACTCCATCACGTACCGGGGTCGCGAGTACTACATCACGTTGATGATTCTGCAGACCGGCATGCTGGGCGTGTTCATGGCGCTCGACCTGTTCATCTTCTATATCTTCTGGGAACTGGTGCTTATTCCGATGGCGTTGCTGATCGGCATATGGGGTAGCGAGAACCGAGTCTTTGCGGCCACCAAGTTTTTCCTCTACACGCTGGTTGGCTCACTGTTGATGCTGATCGGTATCGTGGCGACGTATCAACAGTATTACGAGGCGAGCGGGATTCGCTCGCTGAACATTCTTGATTTGCAGCAGGGCTGGGATATCGGCGCATACAGCGCCGAGTTCCAGGGCTTTGCATTTGCCGCATTCTTCATCGCGTTTGCGATCAAGATCCCGATGTGGCCATTCCACACATGGTTGCCAGATGCTCACGTGCAGGCGCCGACGGCGGCGTCGGTCGTGCTGGCTGCGATTATGTTGAAGATGGGAGGCTACGGTCTTCTGCGATTCAATCTGCCGCTGTTTCCGGAAGGCTCTGAGGACTGGGCCTATATCGTGATGGGTCTGTCGCTGATTGCGATCCTGTACGGAGCACTCGTGGCGCTCGTGCAGCCAGACATGAAGAAACTCATCGCGTATTCGTCTGTGAGCCATATGGGCTTTGTGACCCTGGGCATATTCACCAATATCTTTCTGTTCACCAGGGAGGATCTGAACGGATTCAACGGGGCAATGATGGTGATGCTGGCCCATGGATTCAACACTGGCGCACTGTTCCTGCTCGTCGGCATCATCTACGAGCGAGCGCACTCGCGGGCGATTGTCAGTTTTGGGGGGATCGCTGGTCGTATGCCGGTCTACACGTTTTTCCTCGGGCTGTTTACGTTTGCCAGTATCGCGTTACCAGGTACTTCAGGCTTTGTTGGTGAGTTCCTGGCGATTCTCAGTGCATTCCAGTATCAGAAGTGGATCGCCGCAATCGCGTTCCTGATTGCGATTCTTTCGGCGTGGTACATGCTCTGGATGTTCCAGCGTGTCGTGAAGGGACGTGCCTACGGGGAATTGCCGGATGAGCATGATGGCAGCCTCACCGCTGATGAGATTGCCATGCTGGCGAATGGGCATAGAGCAATGGCTCATGCGCCGGTTTCAGGCGGCGCACATGATGCGGAGGGCCAGCTCGACTCGACCGATTGGCCCGACCTCAACCGGCGAGAGCTGGCGACTCTGATTCCGCTAGCGGCGCTGACGCTGATTCTTGGTGTCTACCCCGATCTTGTGTTCAACATTGTCGAGCCGACATTCGAGCGGATTATGGATCCGTTCATGCGCGGACCACTCAATGGCTAATTTTTCCCGGCAGATTGCCGGTGCACCGCTGACTTAAGGGAGCACACCGCGTGGACGTGTTCAATCTCAATTTCGAAACACCAGACTGGGGACTCATCCTCCCGCAGCTGATTGTGTTTTTCACGGCGCTGGTGCTCGTTTTTTCCGACGCCTTCATTGGGGCTGCGCGGCACTACAGAGTGCTCACCGGGGTCTCCATTGTGGGCTACAGCGCCGCGCTGATTGCACTTTACGGACAGCGTGGTGAAGTGAGCATGACGTTTCAGGGATCGTTCAGAGCAGACGGGTTAACCGTCTTTCTCTCGATGGTGATCCTGGTGGCGGCAATTCTGTCTGTGCTTGTCTCAGCAAACTACATTGAATACTTTGAAGAGAAGGTTCCACTGGGTGAGTACTACATCTTGCTCTCGTTCTCTATTCTGGGTGCGTTGCTCGTGGCGTCGGGCGGCGATCTGATCATCATCTTTATCGGGCTTGAGCTATCTGCGCTGTCGACCTACGTCCTCACGGCGTACGCTCGCCGTAGAACGGAATCTGTTGAGGGCGCTCTCAAATATTTCCTGCTCGGGATATTTGCCAGCGCGATTCTGCTCTATGGGATGGCGTGGACGTATGGATTGTCCGGATCGACCGATCTGGACGAAATCAGAAGTGCTATCAGCGAAGCGGTGGCCGGAAAGGATTTCCTGGAAGCGTCCGTGTTGCTGGCATTGCTGCTGCTCGTGGTCGGGCTTGGGTTCAAGATAGCTGCAGTGCCATTCCATATGTGGACGCCTGACGCCTATGAGGGGGCTCCGACCCCGGTGACAGCGTACATGTCGGTCATTCCGAAGGTGGCGGGATTCGCCGCACTGATCAGGATCCTTGTCCAGGGTCTTGGTCCGCTTGCCGACGACTGGAAATGGATTATCGCCGTCCTGGCGTTGCTGACGATGACGCTGGGCAACATCGTGGCACTCTCCCAGCAGAACCTGAAACGAATGCTGGCATATTCCTCGATCGCGCATACCGGCTACATGATGGTTGGACTGGCGGCCTATCGTGATGTGGGCGGTTTTGGCGGCGAATCGCTTGGATCAGGTGGGATTACGTCGCTGCTCTACTACATGCTCGCGTACGCCTTCATGAACATTGGCGCGTTTGCCGTATTGACCTGGCTCCAGGAACGTGGCAAGGGTGTGACGCTGGATGATATGTCGGGTCTGGCAAGCACCCATCCACTGCCAGCCGCTGCAATGGCTGTTTTCATGGTGTCGTTGATGGGTATCCCGCCATTGCTGGGCTTCTATGCCAAATACTACGTGATTGTGGCGGCGATCGATGCTGATTTTCTCTGGCTGGCGATCGCGATCGTGCTGATGTCCGGACTGAGCGCCTACTACTATCTTCGCGTCGTCTTCAACATGTATTTTGGCTCAAGTATTACGTCAGCGCGGGTGGCCGTGACACCACTACTGAACGTTGCGATCGTCGTGATGGTGATCGCCAATCTCGCCCTGGGACTTTTCTCGCAGGGGATCGTCGATTTGGGAGACGAGTGGTGGACTGCATTGACGGTGGCTTCAAGCGCGGTTGGGTTGGGGCAGTAGGACACGCTTTCACTCGATTGCACTCAGCGCTTCCAGGGGCCTGAACGACACTTTGCATTGATGCATGTTCTGGCTTTTGCGATGACCTCAGAAGATGATCTGAATCAACCTCCAGATGAACTGTTCGATGTGCTTACGTCTGAGGGCGTGCCGACTGGACGGACGAAAGCTCGCGCCAGGATTCACCGGGATGGAGACTGGCATCGCGCGGTGCACGTGTGGGTTTACGGTGTCCGTGATGCTGGAGCTTTTCTGCTGTTTCAGCGCAGGGGGATGGGGAAAGATACGTGGCCGGGAAAGCTGGACGCCACGGTTGGGGGCCACTTCGCTGCTGGCGAGAAGGTGCCAGACGTCCTGCGCGAGGTAAAGGAAGAGATCGGAGTTTCAGTTTGCGAGCAGGATTTGCGGTTTGCGGGAGTGCGGGTACGATCGAGCGAGCTCGAGCCCGGAATCATCGACCGCGAACTGCAGGACATCTATCTGTGGCAGCGCAATGCGGCTTTGCCAACGTATGTGCCAAATTTTCCGGAGCTAGAGGCGATCGTGGCGGTGGATCTGGACCCGTTTCTCTCGTTCTCGGCTGGCGAGGCCGAGCAGGTGGGTGGAATCGAGCTGAGCGCTCGTACCCGCGAGGTGGCGGAGGTGATACTCACCGAGCAGGACTTCTTACCGGGCATCGATCGGTACTATTTCCGGGTCGGGCTTGCGGTGCGATCGGTACTGCGGGGAGATCAGCACGTTTCCGTGTAGATCAGCGTATTGTCCGAGCCTCGATTCCAATGAAGCGCACCCAGGCTTCCAACGAGGTCAAGAACCCACCGAGCTGTCCCTGAGTGGCTGGATCGACAAGTCGTCCCTCTTCGTCAAACTTGTCGGCCGCAAAGGTGACGAACACCTCTGGTTTGTTCATCAAGTGGACGTTGCAGTAAGGGAGAACCTGGCGGAGGTGGAGCTGCGCTCGCATCGTGCCAGATCTGCCGGCCGAGGCCCCGATTATTGCTCCGGGCTTGCCGTAGAGCGCTGCTCGATCGAGTGGCCACGACGCCCAGTCGATGGCGTTCTTCAGCACGCCGGGAATGGAGTAGTTGTATTCCGGCGTGACTACCAGCAGACCACTGGTCTCACGAACTTCGTCGCGAAATCGTGTGACTTCGGGAAGTGGCTCGTCTTCGAAATCCTGATCGAAATGAGGAAGATTGCCAATTGGGATTTCGTAGAGATCGAGCCCGGGCGGTGCGTGATCCACCATCGCAGTGAAAAGATTGCGATTGAGCGAGTTCTGTCTAAGACTGCCAACGATCGTCCCAATCCCAAGGCGCGGTCTATTCAATCGAGGTTCCTTCCGAACAGACCAGCGAGCAATGAGCGGGTCGGACTGAGCGGCAATGCTGCCTGACCTTTACGCAACTGGATCTGGTTCACTCAATCGGTTGAGCACGGTCTGCAGAATCCCGCCGTTTCGATAATAGTCCAGCTCAATGGGACTATCGATGCGAGTCACGACATCGAACGCAATCTCGGTTCCATCTGGTCGGGCGGCTTTCACGGTGAGCAGTTTGCCTGCGACCAGGCCATCTGCAAGTCCTACGATCGAGAACACTTCGTGGCCTGTCAGACCCAGGGAGTCGGCATTTTCTCCCCGCACAAACTGGAGCGGCAACATCCCCATTCCGACCAGATTGCTGCGATGAATACGTTCAAAGCTTTCAACGATCACCGCCCTGACTCCCAACAGCAG
>JBGTJM010000528.1:0-3171 GCA_041745115.1 Thermomicrobiales bacterium | reverse complement strand
GCGGTGATTGTCACGGAGCCCAGTTACTCCGCGGTCACCATGGCCCACCTCGGCGTAATCTGGTTCAAAATCCACATTACCGGGCGTTCCGCTCATGCCGGCTGGGCATGGCAGGGAGTAAACGCAATCAGCAAATCAGTTCCCGTGATCCAGGCGCTCAATCGGCTCAATGACTCCTTCAACGATCAGGTTCATCCCCTCTATGCCGATCAGCATCACCCGATAAACCTGAACATCGGTGTCATTCAAGGTGGAGACTGGCCGAGCACAGTTCCAGGCTCCTGCACGCTGCATTGTCGAGTGAGCTTCTTTCCCGATGTCACAATCGAGTCTCTGCGCCAGCAGATCGAGGACACGATTGCCCAGGCAGCAGCGACGGACGAATGGCTGGCTTCGAATCCACCCGGTGTCACCTACGATGGCTTTCACACCGCCGGGTCGAGCATCAGTGACGATGAGCCGTTTCTGGCGGTCCTCGAGGCTGCTCACTTCAAATCGGTCGACTCACCGCTTGATCGACGCTACGCTACTGCGGTCAACGACATGCGCTATTACATCTTTGAGGGAATGCCCGCCACATGCTACGGTGCCCGAGGCGAAAACGGGCACGCTGCTGACGAATGGCTCGATCTCGATAGCCTCCAGCCCGTAGCAAAATCCCTCGCCGACTTCATCGTCAACTGGTGTGGCATCGAGTGACGTTTGCGTCAATGCGGACTTTTCGGCTCAATGCCTCGTATACTGCTCAACGCCAAACGACTCTGTGCGGCACTTTCTCGTTCGTCGCGTCCGCGGTGCACGCGGCCGGCACAAGGCAGGAGCGCAAGTAATGCTCAATTTGTCGGCGGGAGACACGCGAGTCTTCCTTTTCCACAGTCCCAGTGCGTCGAGTGATCCTACGGCGGGAATGGACAAAGTGAACGCCTGGCTTGCCAAGGATCGGACCACGTCGCAGTATCCGAACCTGAAAATCGGCGATATCACCGTAACTCCGGATGGTGCTGGTGGGGTCTACACCCTCGTCGTTTGCAGCCTCGGCGATCCTCGCAGTGAGTCGGTCTAGCGAACTTCGATCAATCGAATCATCCAGCGAGACGCGCCCGCGAGTGATCATTCTCGCGGGCGCGGGCTCGTATCGTTGCCCTGCATTCAAACGAGCCGCGGCACGGTTGGGCATAGACCTGACTGAAGCCGTGGATGTTCCCGACCCCCTGTCGAGTACCTGGAAACCGGCTCTCGCAATTGACTATGTCGATCCTGAAGGCTCTGCTCGATCCGTCGCGGAGTTCGCACAGCAAACGGGCGTGACCGCGATCCTGGCCCTCGATGACTCGGCCACACTCATCGCCTCAAAAGCAAGCAGCATCGCCAGGTTGCCCCACAACGACCCCGACGCATCGCTCGCCGCGCGTGACAAGTTGCTGATGCGCCAGAAGCTGAAAGATTTCGGAGCACCTACTCCGTGGTTCATTGCGGTCACGGCCGCAACCACTCCTGAAGACATGCCAGCAGATATCTCATTCCCATGCGTCGTCAAGCCAACGCGATTGTCCGGCAGCCGAGGAGTCATCAGAGCCGACACCGAAGCTGAGTTGCAGAGCGCGTTCAAGCGGATCGTTCGCATCCTCACGCAGGAAGGAGCCGATCTCGAAAGCACTCCGATTCTGATCGAAGAATATCTACACGGCGATGAAGTCGCTGTTGAAGCGATCGCAACCCAGGGACAGGTCCAGCTCCTTTCGATCTTCGACAAACCAGATCCGCTACATGGACCGTTCTTCGAAGAAACGATCTACACAACACCGTCTCGACACTCCGCTGAGACTCAGGCTCTGATCCAGCTCCGCACAGCCGAAGCCGCTGCCGCCCTCGGAATCCGGCACGGCCCAATTCACGCTGAATTACGGATTCATCAGGATCGGGCCTGGATCATCGAGGTCGCTGGCCGTTCGATCGGCGGACTATGTTCTACGATTCTCGAATATGGCTCAGGGCAGTCACTGGAAGAGCTCATTCTGAGGAACGCAGTCGGCTGGGACGTTGGCGATGCGCAGCTCACGAATGAGGCGGTTGGGGTCATGATGATCCCGATTCCTCGTAGCGGCGTGTTGAAGTCGATCTCTGGAACAGATTCGGCAATCGCCGTCCCCGGAGTCACTGGTTTGGAGATCACGGCCAGACTCAATACGCCGATCGATGCATTGCCAGAAGGCTCGAGCTATCTCGGGTTCATATTTGCAAGAGGCTCATCGCCGTCTGAAGTCGAAGCGTCGCTGCGGTCGGCTCACAACCATCTGACCATTCGGATCGACCCACTACTCTCCATGGCCCGCATCGCCTGACCGGCGTTATTCACGCTACTTTTTGCGGGCCGGGCTGCCGCCCTTCTCACTACCCTGCCCTGGCGGGACCCATCCCTCGGGCATTCTGGCCTCTTCACCAAAGAAAAACTCTTCCATCTGCTCCCGCAGGATGCGCCGAGTCTCCGGATCAGCTGGATTCAGGCCGTAGTGGTTGATCAGGATCGTCATATGCGGCTGCCACAACGCGAATCCCTCCTGGGAAATCTGGTCGTAGATTCGCTGACCAAGCTCACCTGGAAACGGCGGGGCATCGAGTCCGGGCAACTCTCGACCAACCTTGTTGCAAAGTACGGTTCTCGTCATCGTTATCTTTCCATCATGCCTTTCGCGTCGCGTGCTTGTTTTGGCCCACCATCAGGCGTCTAGTGTAGGCTGAATCAGTCGCCCGCACGAATGGTGTTCCATTGAATCTGCATTCGATCGTTTCCCCTTCAGCCGAAATTGTTCTGTTCGGAATGAACTGCCGGTTCACGGTCGGAGTGCTTTCGGCCCTTTTGGAATCCGGTCGCCGGGTCAGTACCGTGATCCTGCCACAGCGACGGAACCACGATGTCCATGTGGTCATTCCAGCTCGCAATCCATCGCGGATCCCGGTTGCGCCGATGATGCCGCCATCGGCATTGCCCACAGTGGCGTCACTCGCCTGGCAATCGGGTGCCGCCCTCGTCGAAACCAGCAAGCAGCAGCTCGAATCGCTGCCAAGGCGCTTTGCGTCGCTCCGGTCAGGCGTCGTCGTTTGCGCCTGCTTTCCATGGCTGCTCCCGGATGAAATTCTCGCGGCACCGCCGCTCGGTGCGCTCAACGTCCA
>JBGTJM010000527.1:0-4709 GCA_041745115.1 Thermomicrobiales bacterium | reverse complement strand
ACAAATGTCGATATCACCCAGGAAGGCAGCGCACTGCTCTTCAACAGTACGCGGTTTATTCGTCAGCTTCCGCTTATCGATATGGACAAGAATGCGATCGGGAGGGAAATCCCCTTCTGGCGGGACTGGCTCCTGCACGATAGATTTGACGACTACTGGGCTGAGATCAATACGACGGGCAAGCACCATCTGATCGATGTTCCCGTGCTTCAACAGTGTGGATGGTACGACGCCTATCCAAACTCAACCTTTCGCCACTGGAACGCGATGAGTCAAAGTGCTCAGTCGGAGCACACCAGAGCGAATCAGAAAGTGATCATGGGACCCTGGTCGCACAGCATTCCATCCGGCAGCACGCTGGCGGAGATCGACTTCGGTCCGGAAGCCTACGTCGTCATCGCCGAAGAAGAAAAGCGCTGGTTCGACCACTGGCTGAAGGATGAAGACGACGGTATTGGCAGCGAGCCGCCTATTCGGCTCTTCACCATGGGCGAAAACCGCTGGCGGTTCGAAGAATCCTGGCCACTGCAACGCACGGAGTTCACGCCGTTCTACCTCCACAGCGAGGGCCTGGCGAACTCGTTGTTCGGAAACGGCACGCTTTCCCAGGATTTGCCGGGGTCTGAGCCATACGATCGTTTCTCCTACAATCCAGACCGGCCGGTTCCCAGCGTCGGTGGAAACAACTCGACGGCCGACTGGTCTCGCTCGGCGGAAGAGCCGATCATTCCTGGACCGATCGACCAGCGGATCATCGAACGGCGGGACGATGTTCTCGTCTATACCAGCGAACGGCTCGAACGTGATCTTGAGGTCACAGGACCCATCGAGATGGTCCTCTTCGCGGCGTCATCCGCGCTCGATACTGATTTCACGGTGAAGCTGGTCGACGTCTTTCCTGACGGATACGCCATGAACATTTCCGAAGGCATTCTCCGCGCCAGATATCGCAACGACGACAGCAACCCGGAGCTTCTGGAGCGCGGCGAAGTCGCTCGATATCAGATCACCATGTATCCGACAAGCAACCTTTTTCTGGCAGGGCATCGCATTCGGGTGGACATCTCCAGCAGCAACTTCCCCCGATTTAGCCGAAATCTGAACACAGGAGAATCGGTCGCGACAGGAACGGCAAAGCGAACTGCCGACCAGCAGGTGCTCCATACCTCAGATTGTCCGTCGCACATTCTGCTTCCGGTCATTCCTCGGTAGCGCGCCCTCGTCGTCACGTATCGTCATCTGACGATTGGCCACTCATGATTTCACGTGTTCGGTTGACCATCTCCATGAGCACGTCGACATCGATGTCGGAGAGCCTTTTGAAGCTGATGCTGCTCTTGCCCACTTTCGCCTTGCCAATGCGATCCTTGTACTTCTCGGTCAGATAGACGTTGTCCTCAACAGCGTTGATGTACACACTGATGTAGTTCTTTTGCAGAGCCAGGCCGACGTAGAACCAGTTGACCTCGTTGCCACTCCTGTTTCGATATCGGTGGTCGCCATAGCCGATGATCTCCTGATCGCTGCCACCCCAGAACTTCCCTTCCCACATCACGCGCGGCTCACCCGGCATGTCCGCCTGAATCGACTGATCCAGCAACGACATGTCTGCTCGCACATCGTCTGGCAACGCGTGGAGAAACTGTTGCGGGTCGGTATCGGTTTTCTGCATTTCACGTGCCCTCCTACATCTGCCACTCTCTCGACCAACGCCCACACGATTCCTCGGGTTCGCACACCGATTTACTTTTCAGTTCGGATGGAGAGTAAGCGTAACACTTATGTTACCATCACCTCAGAATGATGCATGGCATACACATTAGCGAAGGAAGGCACGCATGAGCGCCGAGTCCGGCACGATCGACAATCCATGGAAGTTGAAGACACCTCCCCTCACCTCCGACTACGAGATGTACCGCGACACCAGGGATGGAAAGGATGTGATCGTCTGCGTCGTTGGAAAGACAACCCTGCTCTACGATGCGCGGAGTATCGAGGACCTGCAGGCCATGCTCAAAGCTCATGGCGGCTGGATCGAGCTGGGCAGCGCCGATGAGCAGAAACCTGCCAAAGATGGCACAGTGGAGGCATGGGCCCGATCGCCTGAGAACCCCGTCGGCGGCTGGTACGGCCTGAAAAAGGGACTTCGCGGTCGATTCGGTATGTACATCCCGCCCCTGATGGAAGAGCTCGGGCTTGCCGAAGTCGAGCACAACCCGCGCAACAACCGGATGCGGGCGATATAGTCCCTGGATCACGCTGGCCAGCTTTGGATTCGAGATGACGACAATGCGCATCATCACCTGGAATTGCAATATGGCCTTTGCTCGTAAGTCAGAAGCGATTCTGGAGATGCAGCCGGACATTCTGGTGATACAGGAATGCTCGGAGCGCGATGCACTTTCGGTTGGGGCCCGATCGGCTTTCTGGACCGGCAGCAATCGGCACAAGGGTTTGGCCGTTTTGATTTTCAGCGATCGGGAGGCCACCGTCGCTCCCTGCGCGTCGAGTGAGCTGCCCTGGTTTCTGCCGATCGCGATCGGGGCCGAATTTCGCCTGCTGGCCGTATGGGCCTGTGTCAAGACCTGGAAGATTCGGTATGTGAAGCTCGCTCATCAGATCCTCGATGCGACCGGCGACTTCCTGGCTGCACCGCTGGCCGTGGCCACTGGCGACTTCAACAGCAACTCAGTCTGGGACGCCGAGCATGGCGATCTCTCTCACAGCCACATGGTCTCTCGCTTTGAAGACCTCGGGATGAGCAGCGCCTACCACGCGATCTCAGGTGAAACTCAGGGTTCCGAAACTGCATCGACCCAGTTCATGTATCGCCATCCGGACAAAGCGTTTCATCTCGACTACGCTTTCGTATCGAACGAGGCATTGATCGGTGCAGCGTTGTGCGTCGGTTCACCCGATCTTTGGCTCAAGGCGAGCGATCACATGCCGCTCGTTCTGGACCTGCCAACGATTCCTTCGGCAAGCAGCGGCATCTTTGACAAGGCCAGTGCCCTTGCCTAAACTTACCAATCGCTGGCCCGCTAGCTCAATTGGCAGAGCATCTGACTCTTAATCAGCTGGTTCGGGGTTCGAGTCCCTGGCGGGTCACCAGTCAAAACATCAGATAAACACTACGGAAATGAGGTAACGGTACGGTAGGAGGTCATCCAAATTATGCTGAGTACCCCTAAGGTGTACCCCTCCTAGTCGAAAACACGCTCTCTCCGACGGAAAGTGCGTCGAATCTTCTTAGCGTTAATTTCATACGGATTGGGATCGTCTAGCGGAGAAGTGCCAACGCTCACCGGTCGTTCGATTGCGAGCACTTTCATTTAGTCAGTGTGGTTTCGGGGTGGTTGCGCGACATCTTCGGAGTTCGCTTGAGCACCTCGTCGTCGTAGCGAATCCAGTTGTCTCCAATTGTGACCATGAAACGTCTGTCGTTGTCCCACGCCCAAGTATGACATGTTGAGAGGTAGCTCGCCGCGCTACTTATCCGGCCCGCTTGGTCGGACTCCCGCCCGCAAAGCATCATCCTCCCATAATTGGACTTCACTGACAAATTGAACTGGTACGAATTTTGCTGAACCACACTCAGGAATCTAACGTCATGACCGACGATGATTCGCCCTTGGTTCCGGGCCCACCTGTCTATCGCTGCGTCCTCAGTGGACTCAGCGAAGACATCAGTGACGAAAACCACATCCGCGCCCAAGTCGCCGAAGACAGCACCTACCGCTCTTTGTACATTTGCATCGATTAGAATAGGCCAAGGAAGAGCGATTCTCTCTGACAAAGTACTGCGGCCTATGCAGCTGGGGATTGATCGGGGTGCAGCCTCGCAGCCCTTACATCGGCTTCGAACAGCGACGGGAATTCATCCAAGATCGCCTGGGTTGAATAGCCCGAATCGATAAGGTTTGTAATCGAAACCACAGGCACCCGGGTTCCCCTGAAAACAGGTTGGTTTCGCTGAACAGTGCGTCGTCGCTCGACTCGGCCAGCATCCTTAGGGTCGCGCTTGATTATCCTGCTGGCGTCTTCGCGCACCTGACTTGCGACCTGTTCCAGCTCGATTTTGACCGTTGACTGTTTTCGGGAATCGCTCGAAATCACCACCCCGCTATTTGGATCGGTGTTGAACAAATCCCTACCGCGGACCCAGAAGCGGAGTTCTGACCATGGTCGACCCGAACATCCCTCGAGGAGCGCGCCTGCCTTGCGCAGCCCTTGAAGAGAGAAACGATGCTTATTTCTCAGAATACTTAGGGTGCGGAGGCCAACAACGTCCTCGAAGCTGTAGAGGTAAACATGTGGCCGCCCCGATCGGTCATGTAAGATCGACGGCTCAAGAACGCCGGTGTTCGCCCAATACGAAACCTGGCGCTCAGTTGCCCCCGCGAGACGCGCCGCCTGCCCCTTAGTAAAGGCTCGCGCTACCATCATTTGACCCACCCAACCAATCAGGCCTGAACTAGTCGCATATTACGCTGAGATTCTCGTGACAGCAAGTCCCATCTTGCTCAGACCATCGAGCCACCACCAACTAAAATTTTCAGGCCCTAAGTTGGCTCATAACAGTCAGTGCCGATGTCAACCATCAACTTCCTGTCAGTGCCTTCTCGAGCGCATCGGCTGCCTCGTTCATCATCGCCGGTGCAACATGGGCGTACAGGTCGCTAGTAAGGCTCATCTGAGAGTGCCCCATT
>JBGTJM010000526.1:0-3216 GCA_041745115.1 Thermomicrobiales bacterium | reverse complement strand
GGGAAAAAAATCGCGACGTCCTATCCTGGGTCGGCACGCAAGTACTTCCAGAATCAGGGCTGGGAACCAGAGATCATCACCTTGAGCGGGTCAGTTGAGGTCGCTCCCGGGCTAGGTCTCTCTGACGGGATTGTCGAACTGACCGCAACCGGCTCGACGCTGGTCCTGAACGACTTGCGCCAGATCGATACGGTGCTCGAAAGCCAGGCCGTACTCGTCGCCAACGTAAAGGCCATGGATGATCCAAACCGGCGGGACAACATCGAACGATTGCTGATGCGGGTCGATGCCGTGCGCGCTGCCCACCGATACAAATACGTGATGATGAACGCACCCGCGGAAAAACTGGATGCGATCATGGCGGTTGTGCCCGGCCTCAAAGCGCCTACTGTAGTGCCTCTTGCCACCGAAGGCTGGGTGGCAGTTCACACGGCGATCAAGGAAGATGATTTCTGGGAATCGATCGAGCGTCTTCGTGCCGCCGGTGCGTCGGAGATTCTGGTTTCATCACTCGACAAGCTCTTGCTCTAAAATCGAATCCTGCAGCCAGGAACGGCATGCACCAAACCCGGGCCGTCCCCGCAGCACACGATTGGGGCACGATCGACAAGCGAAAACGTTGGGAAACACCAAAGTGACCATAGCGACTTCACCTGAAACCGCAACTCAACAGTTCGACCCGACGAAGCTCGTGCGCTCAGCATTGCGCTCTACTCCTGGATATGCCCCGGCGGTGATCCCACCGAACGCAGAGGGTCGCCAAATCAAGCTGGATATGAACGAATCACCCTACGGCCCGTCACCAAAGACCAAAGCGGCCGTTGCCTCGTTTGTCGAGACAAACCGCTATCCTGATTTTGAGCAACACGACCTGAGAGTTGCGATCGGGCAGTATGTTGGCCGGTCAGCGGACCACATCATCTGCGGCGCAGGACTCGATGACGTCCTGAACACGGTCTTTCATGCGCTGATCGAAGATGGCGACGAGGTGATCATCTCCGAGCCGACGTTCGGGGTCTACCGTGCACTGGTTTCTGTGTACGGGGGCGTCACGGTCAACGCGCCGCTGGCCGCGAATTTTTCGCTCGAACCCGGCGCGGTGATTTCTCGAATCTCGAGTCGAACCAAGGTTATCGTGATCTGCTCGCCGAACAATCCAACCGGAAACGTCCTCGACCGAGACTCCATCGAATTGATCGTCGAAAGTGCACCGTGCCTGGTGGCAATCGATGAAGCATATGCCGAGTTCGGCGGGGTGTCCCATCTTGATTTATTGGACAGGTATCCAAATGTTGCCGTATTTCGGACGATGAGCAAGTTCGCCGGGCTGGCCGGGATGCGAGTTGGCTACGGCGTGTTCCCCAATTCGATGATGCCGTATCTCAGACCTGTCACACCCGCGTTCCAGAACATTTCCATGGTTTCCCGTGCCGCAGCTATCGCGTCGCTCGATGATCTCGACTTCCTTCAGAAGCAAGTCGGCACGATCGTGCGCGACAGAGACGTGATGAGCGATTCGATGGCGGCCATTCCAGGAGTTCAGCCGTTGCCGTCCGCGACCAACTTCATCCTGGCCAGGCTGCCTATCGATGACGGCGGCCCGGTTGTGCGAGAGCTCGCTCGACGAGGTGTTTTTGTGCGGCATTTCGCCAAACCCGAGCTGGGAATCGTCGACTGCCTGCGCGTCACCGTCGGCACTCCGGAGGAAAACCAGATCTTTCTCGACGAGATCACTGACATCGTCACTGGACTCAGCTCATGACGACCTCGACGAGTCAACACCGCATTCGCCGAGCACGCATTGCGCGGTCAACGGCAGAGACGACCATCGAGCTCGATATCGATCTGGACGGCACCGGAACCGGGAAGATCAGCACCGGAGTACTCTTTTTCGACCATATGCTCAACGCATTGAGCCGCCACAGCCGGATCGACATCAACGTCATTTGCCAGGGTGACGCTGCAATGGATCCTCACCATTCGGTGGAGGACGTCGGAATCGCGCTTGGGCAGGCAATCCGTCAGGCGCTCGGTGATCGCGCTGGCATTTCAAGATTTGGCCACGCCTATGCACCCCTGGACGAAGCGCTTGCACGATGTGTCGTCGATTGCTCGGGCCGCCCCTATCTCGAGTTCAACGCCCATATGCCGGAACCGCTCATTGGATCCGACTTCGCCGCCAGTCTGGTCGAAGAGTTCTGGCGGGCTTTGGTCGTCAATGCGTACCTGACAGTGCACATCGACCTTATCCGATCACGCAACGCGCATCACGCCGCTGAGGCGATCTTCAAGTCTGGCGCGGTGGCGATGAGGGCAGCGTTTCAGCAAACGTCCGAAACGGGCTTCATTCCATCGACCAAAGGATTACTGGCATGATCGCAATCATCGACTACGGCTCTGGAAATCTCCGATCAATTCAGAGGGCTATCGAGTCGCATGGGGCAGAAACGACCATCACCCCGGATCTTGACTCCATCCGAAATGCCGATGCCGTGATCCTGCCGGGAGTGGGCAACGCCAGTCATGCCATGGACCGATTGCGGCACCTTGGCATGGACTCAGTTATCGCGGAGTCAGTTGAGCAGGGCAAGCCGTTCATTGGAATCTGTGTTGGGATGCAGGTGCTGTTCGAAGACCAGGAGGAAGGAAACTCGCGTGGCCTTGGCCTGCTGGCGGGTCGCGTTCGCAAAATTCGGGAGAGCGAGAAAGTCCCCCACATTGGCTGGAATCTCTCGCACTCCATCAAATACCCCCTTACCTCGCTCCCCAACCCTAGCCCCTACTACTATTTCGTGCACTCGTTTGTGGCCGAGCCGGACGATTCGTCCGACATTGCAGCGATTGCCCAGTACGGAGAGCAATTCCCGAGCGCGATGATACGAGAAAACGTCTGGGGAACCCAGTTTCACCCCGAAAAAAGCGGTGCCGACGGCTTGGCATTTCTCGGACTGTGGGTGGACACCGTCAGGCAATCCCAGGCGGCCTCGAACACGACCGACCCGGCATGATCGTTTATCCAGCAATCGACATCCGCGGCGGAAAGTGCGTGCGACTTGTCGAAGGAGACTTCGCTCGGGAGACGACCTTTGGCGACGATCCAGGAGCAATGGCCGAGCGTTGGGCGGCCGAAGGCGCGGACTGGATTCACCTCGTCGACCTCGATGGAGCACGTGAAGGAACCCCGCAGAACGTTTCGAGCATCCAGCAGATCAGGCA
>JBGTJM010000525.1:0-6652 GCA_041745115.1 Thermomicrobiales bacterium | reverse complement strand
CGGGTTGCGTTCTCGCCGCCCGCCCAATATCGCCAGCGCTGCCCGCCAGCTCAAGCGACGCTACGGCAATTCGCCGCTCTACCACGTTGTGGAGGTTGAACCATGGTCAAGAATCCCCGAACGCCGCTACGCTCTGATCAGCTACGACCCCTGAACATCCCCAGGAGCATCAACGTGGTGACCGAACAGGCATTGCCGGTGGGAGTGATTGGACCGAACGGAACGCGACAGGAAATCGTGGACATCGAGGACACCTGGTGCATCGACGACGAATGGTGGCGAGAGCCCATCCAGCGCCGGTATTACCGCGTGACCCTGGAAACCGGCTCAGTACGCACGATGTATCTCGATCAGGTCAGTGGTACATGGCACGAGCAGGGGTACTAAATGAGCCGCCAGCAATCGATCTGCCCCGCGACCCAGCACCGATCCCAGCATCAAACACTATGCACCCAACCATCAACCCTTAACCATCAACCATCTACTATCCACCACTAACCACCATGCCCCCTGACTACGTCGAACTCCACGCCCATACGGCCTTCTCTTTTCTCGATGGCGCATCACTGCCAGAAGAGATGGTCAACCGCGCACTCGAGCTTGGCTATCCCGCGATGGCTGTAACCGACCACGACGGCCTCTATGGCTCCATGGAATTCGCCCAGATAGCCGAGAATGCTGGCCTCTTTCCCATCACCGGCGCGGAGCTAACCCTCACCGACGAATCGCATCTCACCCTCCTGGCCACTTCCCACCGAGGCTATGCCAACCTCTCTCGTCTGATCACCGAGGCCCATCGCCTGCCACCTGAAGCGCTCACACCCAGTCATTTTCTGGAACGCGATCCGGATGAAGGAATCGACCTCGCCATGCGCGGCGTCGGCAAATCTCACCCCCACTATCATCCGACAGATCGTGTCCCTCGCCTCGATCCCACGCTCCTCGCTTCTCATGCAGAGGGCCTGATTCTGCTCACCGGCTGTCGCAAGGGCAAGCTTTCTCAGCTCATCGACCAGGACCGCGCCACCGAGGCCGCAGAGCTTCTCCGAATCTACCGCGACTGGCTCGGGCCGGAGAATGTCTTCGTCGAGCTGCAGCACAATCAGGTCTACGGTGATACCCAGCGGATTCATCGCCTGGTCGCACTCGCCGAGCAGGAGAGCCTGGGCTATGTCGCCACCGGCAATGTCCACTACCATCTTCCCGACAGGCATCGCCTCCAGGATGTACTGGTGGCAATCCACAATCGCACAACTCTCGACAACTCACACCAGTTCAGGCGCCCAAACGCTGAGTTCTACCTCCGATCCGCCCAGGAGATGTCCGGTCTCTTTCGGGCATATCCGTCGTCGCTCGCAACAACATTGGCGATTACCGAACGCTGCCAGGACTTCAACCTCGCCCGCGATCTGGCATATGTCTTCCCCGACTACCCAACCCCCAGTGGCGAGCCCCCCGAAGAGATGCTCACCCGGGTTTGCTACGAAGCCCTCGACGAACGGTATCCCGGCGATCAGACCGAAGCCCGCCAGCGGCTCGATGAAGAGCTGCATATCATCACGCACCACAAACTGGCCGGGTTTTTCCTGCTCTATCGCGATCTGCTCATTCTGGCCCGTGAGGTTGCCGATGAGATTCGTGGTTCGAGCAGCGCCCGCACCGCTGGAAACTTGCCACCGGGACGAGGTCGTGGCTCATCGGTCAGCTCGATTGTCTGCTACCTGATCGGACTCTCTCATGTCGACCCCCTGGCCCACGATCTCTTTTTCGGCCGCTTCCTGAACGAAGAGCTCCATTCGATCCCTGATATCGACCTCGACTTCCCCCGCGAAATCCGGGAGCGATTGATCGAGCGGGTCTACGAGGTCTTTGGCCACGAGCATGCCGCGATGGTTTGCGCCTTCTCCACCTACAAACTGCGCAGTGCCGTGCGGGATGTCGGCAAGGCACTCGGGCTCCCTCTCCCTGAGCTCGACAAGATCGCCAAATTGAGCGAGCCAAGATCGGCCAAAGAGCTCGGCTCGGAATTGGCCCGGGTGCCCGGCTATGCCCAGCGCAAAGACTCCCCTCCCTGGTGCTACCTGATCGAGCTGGCCGATCAGCTCAGCGGCTTCCCTCGCCACATTACTCAGCATGTCGGTGGCATGATCATCTCCTCCACGCCTCTGGCCGAGCTGGTGCCTATCCAGCCTGCCGCCATGGAAGGACGCTTCATCTGTCATTGGGACAAGGACTCCTGCGACGATGCCAGGGTGGTGAAAATCGACTTCCTGGCACTCGGAATGCTCTCGCTCGTCGAGGAATGCCTGGAGCTGATGGCAACATCAGGCAAGAATCCGGTCGATCTCAGTCGCATCGATTTCAACGATCCCGAGATCTACGACATGATCCGGCGGGGAGATACGATTGGCGTCTTCCAGATCGAAAGTCGCGCCCAAATCCAGATGCTGCCCCGCACAGGGCCACGCACCCTTGAAGATCTGATCGTGCAGGTAGCCATCGTGCGACCAGGTCCAATCATCGGTGGAGCCGTCAAGCCATATGTCGCGCATCGTCAGCAGGAACGGACCAGTTTTCTGCCCATCGAGCCGCACTACGACCATCCCCTGCTCGAACCAGTGCTCCGCGAAACCCATGGGGTCATCCTCTATCAGGAACAGGTGATTCAGGTTTCGATGGAACTGGCTGGATTCAGTGCGGGCCAGGCCGATGCCCTTCGCCGCTCGATGACCCGCAAGCGTTCCCGCGAGGCCATGATCCAGATGTGGGACCAGTTCCGGGATGGCGCATTGGCCCGGGGCGTCTCAAAGGAAACCGCCCGCGATGTCTTCAAAAAACTGCTCGGCTTTGCCAGCTATGGCTTTCCCAAAGCGCATGCAGCGGCCTTCGCCGTCCTGGCATTCCAGTCCTGCTGGCTGAAGTACTACCATCCGGCAGAGTTCACCTGCGCCCTGCTCAACAACCAGCCAATGGGCTTCTACCCCCCTCACGTGCTCACCAACGACGCCAAGCGACATGGGTTGCGAGTATTCGGCCCGGACATCAATCTCAGCCAGCTGCGCTGCTCTGTAGAAGGCAACGCGATCCGCATCGGTATCGGGTACGTGCAGGGCATGGGCGAAGAAACGGCCAAACGCATCGTGATCGAACGGATCAGACACGGCATCTATCGCTCCCTCTCCGATTTTTTGCGACGGGTTCCCCTCTCCACCGAAGCAATCGAGAATCTGGTCATGGTAGGCGCATTCGACCGCTTTGGACTCGGCCGGCGGGAAGCCCTGTGGCTCATCGGACTCTTCATCCCCTCGAAACGCGTGGGAACGCCCCGTACACCGAAAGGACGACAACTCTCCCTGGCGCTACCAGTTGAGCAGGATCGCGTCGACCTCAAACCACTTGGAGCATGGGATCAGATGTCGGCCGACTACGAGATTCTGGGGCTCTCCCCCCGCTACCACCCACTCGGATTGTTGCGACCTCGCCTGCCCGGTCATCTGGTGACCTCTGTCGATCTTGATCACCTGCCGCACGATACGATCATTCAGATCGCCGGCTTGATCGTCTGCCGCCAGCGGCCTGGCACAGCCAAAGGCATTACCTTTCTGCTCATGGAGGATGAACGGGGCCTGGTCAACGTGATCGTCTATCCCGATCTCTACCAGAAGGAACGGCTCCTGGTGCGAGGCGAGCCTTTCCTGATCGTGCAGGGCAAGCTTCAGAAAGCAGACGGGGTGATCAACATTCTGGCCCACAGAATCGCATCACTCGAAGGCGCTCGCCAGCAATTCAACGCCCCCATGCCGGACGCCCACGAAGACCCCATCCCCGAAACTGCGATGCCCACCACCGCTCTGGAACCCGCATCGCACAACTACCGCTAAAGCGAATGCACAAAGCTGCAAGGACTTACTGCCGGAGAGCGCACCTGCCACCCGTGAGGAAACTGATCCTCATTTTCCCGAACCAGCCCCAGGCAGAATCAGGTCAAGTCCATCGAAATGAGCGAAGGCGGCATCCACAGTGACCATTCTGTAGCCGCCCGCAACGGCAAAGGCCGCCAGATATGCGTCCATCCACAGCTTGGGTGACGCGCTTCCCCGACTGCAAAACTGTCGCCAATATGCCTCCAGCCCAACGGGTTCCCGCTCCTGGAACCTGATGCGGCTGTCCACAAAAAGCGCTTCGTACTCACTCCACGCCTGATGATTTGTCTTTGGCTGATACCCGTAAGAACCCACGACGGCAGCCGTCGTGATGAGCCGCAAGAATGTCTGCTGCGTGGCACGGCAAAAGAACACAGAGGCTGGTTCCACCACCGTTTCCAGCCAGCCCATCGCAGCGTCATGGTGTCCGTGCTCTTGGATCGATAGCGCAAGCCAGACGCTGCTATCTACCAAGTGCACAATCTACCTCTTGTTTAAGCAGGATTTCGTGTATCCGCTCTGGAGTCATCTCTTCTCCCGGTTCAGCAGGATGACCGCCGGAAAACAGAGGCAGCTTCGCTCGGTTCCGAACCGGCGGAGTCTCACCCAGAGGCTGAGCTAGACCTTGTCTCAAAAGGTCTGAGACCATGTCCTTCAGCTTCCGATTCTCTTCCACCGCGCGAATCTTTATCTCACGCATCAGGTCGTCTGGAATGTCAATGGTCGTTTTCATGATCCCATATTACCAGAAAGCTGGTTTGCTGGCTCACCCTGTCCGCCCGCCGCCTAAACCTCCATCACCATCTGCAAAACCATCACCTCCTCGAGCGAGGCAAGCCTTCCCTGATCGTGCAGGGTAGGCTTCAGAAAGCAGATGGGGTGATCAACATCCTCGCCCACAGGATCGCGTCACTCGAAGGCGCTCGCCAGCAATTCAACGCCCCCACGCCGGTTGTGTACGAGGATGCGGATCCCGAGCCGATTCAGAAGGTTTCGGCGAGGAAACTGACGCCGGCATCGCATAATTACAGATGATGATTTGATGCCAACCAACGCTGAAACGCAAACTAATCGCTATGGACTCTCAAGACTACCGTTGGTGGATGAAACAAATGAAACTCGGTGCTTGGCGAGACCCCCAAGTAGCGGATCGCTTCGCGAAGCTCTCTCTCAAAATGGCGGCTCTAACGACTCCCAACGACGACATCATCCGAACTCCAATCCACGAGGCAGCTCATGTAGTCTCAGCATATGCGATAGGCGGATTCGCACACTGGGTGTATATCAACGAAGATGGCACAGGCCGATACTCGGCAACACTCCCGGGCCCAGATCTTGATCAGCCAGCAATACTGCTGGCCGACTTAGACAACCTTGCCATTACCCGGTCGGCAGGACCCGTTGCTGAGGAAATCAAATGGCAGTTCGCTCGAAAACCCGAGTCAGGGCCAATGGGAACGCTAATAGGCGAAATCACTCAGAGGCTCCAACGTCTGCAGGCGAGTCTGCAACGATCACCAAATACCGACGTTCAATCACAGCTGACATATCTCGAAGGACTACCCCCAATTCATGCGGCCATCGCTATTTCTGAAAAGGGAGAGAATAGAGCACGAAAAATTCTGGAAAATCGATGGCCTGAAGTAGAACTAATAGCTCAAGCCTTGATTGCCAATCGCAGGCTCGAACGCACTGAAATCGAAAGAATACTGGCAATAACCAGCAGCATCCCCAAATAAGTCCCCCAAAGATCATCCTGCGCGATTCAGGGGGCTGTTGTGAGGGGCTAAATTTTGGACAGTCTTAATGTATCGATCACAGTTGAACGACGCAATCCTAAGATCACTTAGAACTCACCGCCTCAATTCCCGGTGATATGGCATCTATTTTATAAGCGAGATCGTGATCGTGCCGGACAAGCTTGAGAAAGCGGATAAAACGATCAACATACTGGCACCCTGACATCAATCTTAAATGCAAGTTCGACATTGATCACGTTTCACTAACGGAGGAAGTAATCGAGCCAAAATCGGACGCTGGTCAACTCGCCGCGACACCGAGAGTAAAGGGAAGCCAACAGTCAAGCACTTGGGATACACTCGGACTACAGCAAAACATCACTTCCACTTGGGCCAAGGTCAGCACTACGAACGCTCTAGCAGCAAAGGCAAATCTGAAATATGAGGAACCTCATTAGCAAACTGACCAAGAGCAGCGGAACGCTGGCTCTCCGTACTCAAAGTGAGGAGCGAATAGAAATCCTAACAATTGAAATCCACAATGTGCTATCGGCAGTGTTCAAACTGATGGAGTGGATTGATTCGAGAGCCAACATCGATTACCCAGAGTGGATTTTTTTCGCAGCTGGGTCAGGAAACTATAGTGTCGTTAATGACTATTTGAAACAGCAAGCTGCCGTCACTCTTGCTACCGCCGAACCCATTGACCGGTTACTTGAAGCAACAGATGTACTGATGGAACAGACTCAGGGCAACTTGCCAAAAGCCTTGAAAAAGCTAGCTCTCCAAGCAGTAGACATAGCGCAGAGCGCAGCAGACAAAGGACTGCTACAAGTGGAATTTGCTGCCGCAGTCATCGAAGATGTCGTAAAGCCTAACCTCTATCTTTGCAATTATGCACAACGTTTCTCAAAGATGTGTCATTCTGTTTTATATGCACTTTGTTTTCTTCAGTGTGTTGCAACCGATTTCGACCAGGACGTGTTCGAA
>JBGTJM010000524.1:0-2835 GCA_041745115.1 Thermomicrobiales bacterium | reverse complement strand
TGCGCTCGAGTTACTCCAAATTGTGCACCGACCCGGGCTCCCGTTCTCTGGAGCGGTGAGCCTACGGAGATAGTGAGTTCCGAGTTCTTCAAGCTGTTCTCCCTGGCCGTTGATGAGCAACCCGTCGAACTGGGCACGGCTGGTGAGCGATTTCACGTCATCACAGCGATCGAAGGCGCCATCCTCCTCAGCGGAAATGGCTGGCAGAGTGCAATTAAGCCATTTGATACGCTGGTGGTTCCCGCCGCCCTGGATAGTTACGAGATTGCCGGGGCTGACAGTGGACGGGTGCTCATTTCGATGCCTGGGTAGTCGGAGGATCGTTGGTCCGAAGTCCCTCGTAGACGACCGCGACCACAGCGCCATAGGCGATGTGGCGAGGCGTCGTCCACAGGTAGGAGCGGATCGACCAGTAGCTGTCTATCTGTCCTTCCCGAATGCCGGGATGATGCCCTTCAAACACGAGCAACGGATAGAGCAGCGTGTTTTCGATGACTGCGAAGGCTGCGCCACGGAGTGCAGGTGGGCCGGGCAATCGATCGTGGAGTACCTGCGTGTAAGCGACTCCCAGAACGCCGGAATTGATAGTGTGCGCGATGAGTCCGGCCGTTTTTGCCAGACGAGGGTTGTGGCTTGCTGGTCTGCCAAGTAGCAGGACGTCGTTCAGATTCCTGCCCGACAGTCGTATTTCGGCCTTCATCACCAGAAGAAAGGCGGCACCGCCGGCGAGCCCTGCCAGCGCTCCGGGTATGATGTTTTTTCGATTCAACAAGCCCAAGTGAAATCCATTCTGCCAGGAGGCGATGTTGCTGAGTGGACGTCCTCGCACAAGTGATTGTTGCCGAAGTTGGCTACTCTTTGACGTGCTCAGGCAACCACAGGCATCGACTGGGTGATTTGGAAGGGGCTCTTCGAACCGATCGCTTCTCAGGCAATCATTGCGTTTCGAAGTTGGCCGAGGTGCTCGACTTCCACTACGACTTCGTCACCTGGCTTGAGCCATGGCTTGCTGGCCATGCCCATGGCGACACCTTCCGGCGTGCCCGTGATGATCACATCGCCCGGCTCGAGGGTGAAGTAGCGGCTGATATAGCTGATGATCTCGGCGACGCCAAAGATCATATCGCCGGTGTTGGAGTCCTGCCGAAGCTCGCCATTAACCCAGGTTCGTGCTCGCATGTTCTGCGGATCGCCCGCCTGGTCAGGTGTGACCAGATACGGACCGATTGGCAGAAAGTTGTCGAGTGTTTTACCGAGGAGCCACTGGCTGGTCCGCGACTGGAGGTCACGGACGCTGATGTCATTGGCGGTGCAGTACCCGGCTACATAATCGAGCGCTTCGCTCTCAGAGACATTGCGCGTGCTTCTGCCGATGACGAGCCCGAGCTCGACCTCGTAGTCATACTCGGTTGCCACCGTGGGCAGTGCGACGGAGCCTCCCGAACCGCACAGCGTATTCGAGAACTTGGAAAAGAGCACAGGAGATTCCGGAATCGGCATGTTCGACTCCTGCGCGTGTCGCCTGTAGTTCAGCCCTACACAAATAATCTTGCCGGGATTCTCCACGCACGGGCCATATTGCAGACCCATCTCGTCGAGCAACCAGGGTGAGCCAGCAGCAGATTCGGTGGCTTTGTCTATGAGTACGGTGAGCTCAGCAATTGCTGAATCTCCGCCCGCGATGGCTGCGCTCAGCGAAGCAGGAGCGCTGATTCCGAGCGCCGAGCTTGCCGCTTCGACATCGATGATGCCAGTATCGCTTGCAACACCGAGCTTCAATCCCTCTGATCCGCGAAATGTCAGGAGTTTCATCTTGCTTCTCTGTCCTATCTCAATCTGTCTGAGCCTGCGGCTCTTCAGTTCAGCCGCTCGCTAGGGTACCAGACTCCATCTCTGGTGGCAGAAGCGTTTGGAGCCGGACGTCATGACGATTGGGACGACACGAATTCGATGATTCGGCGGCAACCAGCTTCGATGTCATCATCCGAGGACGCGAGTGAGACGCGAATCATGCCGTTGGAAACACCGCCAAACGTTGGCCCAGGGGCCACAGCGACGCGTTGGGAGTCGATCAGCGAGAGAGCGATATCCCGGCCGGACCGGCCAGGCAGCTGAGGGTCAATCATCGCGTAGAACGCTCCGCTGGGTGCCACGGGCAACAGTGAGTGTGGCTCGAGGAGCTCGCACGCGAGGTCTCGCCTGCGGAGATAGGCCTGTCGCATTTCATCGACAGCGTCCTGGGGACCGGTCAATGCAGCTTCTCCAGCTTTTTGCGAGACAGAAGACGCGCTGGAGACGAGCGGCTCCATGAGCTTGCCAGCGACAGTGATTACCGATTCGGGTCCGATGGCATAGCCAAGTCGCCAGCCGGTCATGGCGTACGTCTTGGAAAATCCAGAAATTGTGATGACGCGTTCCTGTGTGTCGACGGTCGCGGCGGGAATGTGCGTTCCGTCGAACACGAGCTCCTCATAGATCTCATCTGAAATGACATAGAGATCGTGCCGATTTGCGAAGTCGATCATTGCCTGAACGGTCTCATGGGGAAACACGACGCCTGTAGGATTGGATGGATTGTTGATGATCAGGATGCGAGTTCTCGGAGTGACGAGTTTTTCGAGGTCCTCGATATCAGGCAGATATCTGTTCGCCGGCTGCATTGGGTAGGGCACCGGAACGCCACTTCCAAGCATGGCGATCGAGACATAGTTCGGCCAACCGGGATCGGGAATCAGAATCTCATCACCCGGCTCGATGATCGCGTAGGTCGTCACGGCTATGGCGTTGACTCCTCCGGCGGTGACGAGTGTCTGAGCCGGATGGACGTCGAAACCC
>JBGTJM010000523.1:0-4648 GCA_041745115.1 Thermomicrobiales bacterium | reverse complement strand
GCGATACTACTGGCGCGTCAGGCCCGCTGGTTGTCGAAGTCGGGCCCCGCAGATTCCTTATGGGCAGCGGCTGCTCTTGGGGCACTGGCGGCGGGAGCCGTCCACGGCCTCGTAGACAATAGCTATTTCCTTGCAGATCTTGCCGCTCTGACGTGGGTGCTCATAGCGGTGGCTACGCATCCTCGTTGTGGGAGTGCGGAGTTGGGGTACGGCGGCAGAAAAACTCAGGTAAACGTGGAAGGCAGCCCATGAATCGCAATCTGATTGCTGCCGATTTGGTCGAGGCAGTTGCGCCAGGTGCCTATCGGCGACTCGTCCAAAGGGAAGCCTTCTGGATCGTATTGACAGTACTTGCAGCAGTTGCGCTGGCAACTCAACCGATCGAGACGATCGCCGCAATTGCCATATTCATCGCCGGTTCGTACCTGGGGGCGCATCGGCCAGATATGGCGCTGGCGGCGATTGCGCTTAGTGTCCCGGTGCAACGGACTTTGCTTCTTGGATATGGCGACACCACAGTCACAGTGACCAAGGTCATTCTCTGGTCGACTGTTCTTGGCTGGGTATGGGCGGTCGCTCATGGGAGGAGTAGCGTCGAATTCAATCCCCTGATTTTGGGTGCGATTGCGGTCACGTTCGGCATGATCCTGTCAGCATGGAATGCGAGCAGCATTGGTCTGTGGGCCGGCGAAACATACCGATGGGTTGCGTTGGTCCCGGTCTGCATGCTGGCAGTTGCGACGTACGAGGCCCGGTGGTCACCTGTACCGGTCCTTATAGCGACTGCGTGTGGAACGATATTCTGCTTTTCCACGGCGGTATGGCAGGTTGTAGCCGAGATTGGCCCGCCGTCCTTTGAGAGTAGAGGGATTATGCGGGCAACTGGTCCGTTTGGTCATCCGAATCAACTCGCTTTGTATTTCGAACTGACGACGCCACTGCTAATCGCTGTCGCGATTTGTGTCTATCGTTCACGACCATCTGGACTTTTTGGCTTGTCAGCCAGACGGTGGGCACCGCTCTTTCTCCTCGGTGCGGGATGTGGTGCCGTCGGCCTATTGCTTTCTCAATCTCGTGGGGGTGCGGTGGGAATGCTACTTGGGCTAGCAGCAGCCGTGCTGATAATCAACCGCAATTTCAGATTGAACATGCGAATGGCTGTGGGCATCGTATTGCTCGGTGTGGTTGCGGGATCCGGCGCGCTGATACAGTATGCCGACAGCGGAGCGCTGCTATCGTCGAATCGAGAGGTTCAGGTCGAACCCGGGAATTTTGCTGTCGAGGAGCGATTGGCTCATTGGGCGGCAGGAGTGGAAATGGCGCGCACGAGTCCAGTTCTGGGGGTAGGCGCTGGCCATTATGACGAGCGATTTCGGGAGTCGACGACGACCTGGCGTTTCAGAATAGGCCGAGGACACGCCCACAGCACCTACCTGCAAATGCTGGCGCAGGGTGGGTTGGTTACCTATAGTGCCTACCTCGCGTTTGTTATGGTCATTGGCAGTGTGCTCGTGGCCGCAGCTCGCTCTGCAGAAGCACCGCTCACCGTGGGGATCGTCGCGGGGGCCACCGGGGTATCGGCTGCGCTATTGGCGCATGGCGCTTTTGAGTACATCCATGTGCTGAGCCTGAATCTTCAAATGGCGATCATCTGGAGTCTGGTCGCATCCGTCGGTACCTGGGGTGAGAGCACCGGTCCCGGTGCGATCATGCCCGTGGAGGAACCATAGGAATGCCGGCTGATACAGACGACGCGAATCACCCAGAGCTGCACTTCAAGCCAGCAGGTGTCGTTGAGTCGGGCGAAGGGCATTTGAACAGCGAATCCGCTATGGTCGGTTTGGAAAAGATGGGCGACGCCGGGGCTGGTTCAACGGTTCGCGATCAGCTCCTGCGGCCGCGCACCGCGATGTCATTTCTCCTAGCGATTCTGATCCTGGTTGCGCTCGTCTCCAGATTTGACTTCAGTCTTTCGGACGTGGGCGCACGGCTTCGGCAGGCAGATATCGCTTTACTGGTGCTCGCGATTTTCGTTTATTATGCAACACTGTTCTTGCGCTCCATTCGGTGGCGATGGATGTTGCAAATCAGTGGTGTTGGTCGATCTGGAGAGTCGATATTGCCGGGCCCCTGGTATCTTTCCGGGGTTTACCTGATTTCCTGGTCGATCAATTGTCTGGTTCCGGCAAAACTTGGTGATGCCTACCGCGCCTATCGAGTGAGACGAGATGACAACATCCGATACTCGGTAGGGTTCGGAACCATCTTCGCAGAACGTATTTTCGATCTCGCGGTGCTCGTTGGGTTGCTCGTTCTTTCCGGTGTTCTGGCCTTTCATGGATCGCTACCAGGACAAGCGGATGTAGCACTCTATATCGGCGTGGGAATGGTTGCCATCGTGGCCCTCGGACTCGTATTCATGTTCCTGTTTCGAGAGAGAATCCTGGCGGTACTTCCCAAGCGTTTTCAGGCCCAATACACGTCCTTTCAGACCACGCTGTTTTGCGTCGTGCGGAGGCCATTGGTTCCAACTTCGATCGCGCTTGCTGTCTGGCTTCTCGAGAGTCTGCGGGTCTGGCTCGTTTCTGAGTCGCTTGGAGCTGGGATCTCGGTCGAAGTTGCCGTTTTTGTGGCACTTCTGAGTGCATTGCTCACGACGTTGCCGTTTACTCCTGCGGGGCTGGGAGTCGTGGAGGTCGCGATTGTTACAGCGCTGACGTTTGTGAACGTGCCGTCTGACATGGCGGCTTCGGTGGCCGTCCTCGACCGGCTCATAACCTATTGGAGCCTTGTATTGATTGGCGCAATTGTTGCGTTACTCATGATGAGATGGAGAAAACGTCAATCCGGGCTCGATTCGGCAACCGGAAGGCCGGTTCAATCGACATTCTGATCGATATCAGCGCCGCGCTCAACCAGTCAGCGGGAATCGGTCGATACTCGAGTGAAATAGTCAGCCGGCTTCCCGATTACTTGAGCGAGGAGACTCTGACCTACTGGTACGCAATCGACGATGGAGTATCAGCTGAGAGTAGGTCCACTGCTTTTGCTGGACTGAATCGTTCTGAGTCTATTCGGTTCGCTCGCTCAAGATTCTCTCGCGGGTTTCTCGACCGGGTGCATTTTCGGGCAGGGATTCCTCTCCAGCCATTGATGAACCTTGGGTCGCAAGACGTCCTCTACAGCCCGGACTTCACCGTGCCACACCTTCGGGGGGCATTGCACGCGCCGACAATCCACGACCTGGCCTGGGAAGTGGCGCCAGATTTCACACCACCTGGACTGAAGCGTTTCCTGTCGTCGGTGGTGCCGAGCGAGATTGCGCGGGCTGATGTCGTCTTCACTGTTTCCGAGACATCGCGGCGAGACATCATCGATCGGTACGGTGTTGTCGCTGAAAAGATTGTCGTAGCCGCAAATGGAGTGTCAGGAGGCTTTTATGCGGACGAGCTGGGCGTAGCCGAGGTCGCGATTTCGGATCTTCCTGTCGGGTTCCTGCTCATGGTCGGTACAATTGAACCTCGCAAGAATCACCTCGGGGTGTTGCGTGCAATCGAACAGATACCTGATGCGCCTCTGCTGGTTATCGTCGGAAAGCCTGGCTGGGCGCACTCCGAGATTCTTCATGAAATGCATCGTGCTGAACTGGATGGCAAGGTGAAGGCGTTGGGGTATGTTCCAGATGCACGGCTGAGTTCGCTGTATGCCAGGGCAGGCGCCGTCATTTGTGCGTCCTGGTATGAGGGGTTCGACCTGCCTTTGCTCGAAGCGTTCGCGGCTGGAGCCTCAGTCGCCGCCAGCGACATTCCGGTGCACCGCGAGATAGCCGGCGAATTGACGCATTATTTCGATCCGGGAGACGATGATTCGATCGCAGATGGCATCAGTCAAGCCATTAACAGTCAATCCGGTCGAGCAGACCGCCAGAAACGCGCGCGCGAGTTCACCTGGGATGCCAGTGCCCGGACCGTCGGAGATACCATTCAGCGATTAACCTGGAGATAGAAATGGAAGACGGTGACAATAGCCAGGAGTCAACTGCCACCGAAGCTCCCGTTCGGAAACCGACGCGACAGGAGAAGGTGTCGGTCCTGCTTCCGGCAATAGTGGCCTTTTCAGGTATCGTCATCATGCTAGGGATCATCCTGGGTCTGGCTCTTACGCGAAACTGAGCCATGGGCTCAGGGCCGGGAAATCTGAGGCATTCAGGAGAACAGGAGGGCGTCATGCAGGTAGCTGATCAATCAATGTCCGTAGGTGAATTCCGAGAGATCACGACTGCAATCGAAAATGAAGTCAGCGAAGTCATGGTCGGTCAACGGGAAGTTGTGCGAGAGGTGCTGGTTTGCATCATTGCAGGAGGGCACGCGCTTCTCGAAGGAGTTCCTGGCCTGGGCAAGACACTGCTGGTGCGGACGCTCGCGGACTCTCTGGATCTCAAGTTCGGGCGTATTCAGTTCACTCCAGATCTGATGCCTGCGGACATCACCGGAACCAATATCCTTCTGGAGTCCGACTCAGGAGACCGCAAGTTCTCCTTTCAGCGAGGGCCGATTTTCTCCAACCTGGTGCTGGCTGATGAAATCAACCGGGCAACGCCGAAAACACAGGCAGCGCTTCTGGAAGCGATGCAGGACAAGACCTGCTC
>JBGTJM010000522.1:0-19675 GCA_041745115.1 Thermomicrobiales bacterium | reverse complement strand
TGAGGCGGTCAACTATGACGGGTCAGAGTCCCGGTTTGTTCGCGACTTTGCCATTGACAATGCGGTGCACTGGATTCGCGACTACCATCTTGACGGACTTCGTCTCGACGCGACGGACACCATTCGTGACGATAGCGATATGAACCTCTTGGCAGAACTGCAGTCAGCTGTGCGGGACGCGACAGAACGAGATGTCGTAATCATCGCAGAGGAGGCTCACAATCAGGTCCGCACGGTTCATCCCGAGGCTGACGGCGGCTATGGCATCGACGCGGTATGGGCCGATGACTTTCACCATGAGATGCGTGTTTTCCTTTCGAACGCCTGGGAGAACTACTACAGTGATTATGCCGGGACCTTAACGAACGTTGCGACCGCCCTCAACGAAGGATTCATCTTTCAGGGGCAGCACTCGGATCACTGGAAGGGGCCAAGGGGCTCCAGGGTCACGGACGAACCTGCCAGCGCATTCGTGATCGCATTGCAGAATCACGACCAGGTTGGAAACAGGCCGTTTGGAGAACGGCTCCACCACCAGGTGAATGCCGAGAGGTACGCGGTGGCCTCGACATTGCTGCTCCTCGCGCCAGAGACGCCATTGCTCTTTATGGGGCAGGAGTTCATGGCGTCCACACCGTTTCTCTATTTTACCGATCACAACGAGGATCTCGGACGATTGGTCACCGACGGCCGCCGCCGGGAATTCGGCGGCTTCCGGGCTTTCGAGGCCCCTGAGAGCCACTCTCTCATACCGGATCCACAGGCCGAGTCGACGTATTTGTCGTCTCGCCTGAATCTCTCGGAACGAGACAGACATTCAGGTACATACGCACTCTATCGGCGATTGCTCGAAATCCGGCACAACGACCCTGTTTTCGCTGATCCCTCGCGCATCTCCTGCCGCGCCACGCCTGTCGGAGCAAACGCGATTGCCTTGCACCGCTGGAATCGTGGTGACCATCGAATGGTGCTAGCGAACTTCGGATCGGAGCTGATCGTAAACCTCGACAGACTGGACGACCGTGAGCTGGTGAATTTCAGAAACTGGACCGAGATACTGTCCACACAAAGCGCTGAGTTTGGCGGGCAGGAACTTCCATGCACCTTAAACTCGGAACGCGCGGTGTTCTCGATTCACATTCCCGCTCGTACGGCGGTCGTGCTCTCGAGCAGCTGACTGAATTGCAAGGTCTGCCGAAGCTCTGCACCCGGTCAGCTACGTGAAATCAACGTGGAAAAGCCGTTCGCTCATTCGGTCAAATGCCTCCCAATCGAATTCAACTCCTGCAGACACGGCAGTCCCCAATGTGAATGCTCCTCCAGGCGCCGAGAGCGGACTGGTGATAACGTCCTGCTCGAAGTAAGGGCCTCCGGGAGAAAAATGATCACCGGGAAGATCGATTTCGGCGAGACCGTTGAAGTTCAGGTTCATGGCCTTGCCCCAACCAGAATCGAGCATTCCGCCAACCCAGGTCTTCACACCATGGTCGTTGCAGACCTGGGCGATTTCGATCGCCTCGCTGAATCCGGAAACTCTCGGTGGCTTGATGTTGATGATCAGCCGATCGAGAATGGCATTGCCCGACCATAAATGCATTGCAGCCTGAGCATCCCGCAGCGAGTGGATGCTCTCATCGAGGCAAACAGGGGTCTTCAGTTCCCGCGAAATCTCGCTGTGAAGTACGACATCGTCGTCGAATAGCGGTTGCTCGATCAGAAGCAGGTCAAACTGATCGAGTTTCTGCAGGACTTGCCAGGAGTTCAGGTCGTAGGCTGAATTCGCATCCACCTGCAGGAGGATGTCTGGATGAGCCTCGCGCAGCGCTGACACAACGTCGACGTCAAACCCAGGCCAGATCTTGACCTTCAACCGCGGATAGCCTTGGGCAACTGCGGTTTCGGCTCTTTTCAACACGTCTTCAACATTCGTGCCGCCGATACTGACACCGACCGGAAAGCTCGCCTGCGTTCCACCCCAGAACTCCCACAGAGGTTTCCCGGCTCGCTGGGCTTCAATGTCCCATAGCGCCGCCTCAACTGCGCTCTTGGCGAAATGGGCTCCCTTGATCCACTGATAGCTCGAGCGGAGATCTTCCACGGTACCAATCGAGCCGATGTCATTCTGCCGCCGGACTACTGCCGGTAGCACAAACTCTCGTAAGGAGGTGAATACCGACGGCGGGTCGACTTCGGCTTTGTATCCAGGGTCGCTCAATGTTGGAACTTCTCCGACTCCTCGCAAACCATCCTCAGTCCATACGACAACGAACGGCCTCTCGAGCTCGAGATAGCTGCCAAACGACGTTGTGAACGGGGCTCGCAGGGTCAATCGAAGGCAATAGACATCGATCCTGGTCAGTCTCACGACGCACTCCTTCTACTCAAAATGTAAAAGCTCGTTCGTTCATCCGAGCCGGGCGGCTTCTGCGTGGCAAACCCGGTGACGTCGTATGGCCCTTCGGTGACGGCTGCATCGACGGCAATCGGCCCTTCCGACAAGGTGGTCTGGTCGATGCGTGCCTGTCTTAGCGTCATGAGCCGCCCCAGCACGTCTCTCATTTCCTGTCGCCAGAGCACGGCCTTGTCTGGTGCTGATTGCATCAGCGCATCGATATCCCCCGGAATTCGATACCGAATCAGCTCCGGACCGTCCTGGAGCAGGCGATTGACGTTTTCCACCGTCGCTTCAGGAATGTGATTGACCTGGTCAGGTTGCAACGGCAGGTAGTGCCCATTGCGAACGGCATCAATCCGCGTGTGCATAGCCGGGTCGAGCAGATCCCAGTATGCGGTGAAGCGGTCGGTTGGCACCTCTCCATACAGAGTGCTGCGCATGACACCATATTTGTCGATTGTGAGGTTGACCATGCTGGCGCCCAGTTTCTCGAGATTGAGCCGGGCATTGGCGCCCCTAAGAGGGTCGTAGGTCCAGGTCATGGCATGGTGTCCCGACAAAACAGCCAGGTACCCCTGTAAAATCTTCAGACACCAGCCAAGATCGTTCAGGCCACGAACATCTTCTCGCACGCCAAGCATGTGCGAATAGAGGACTCCTGTTCTTGTCCCCATACCGATCGCGAAGCCCAGCCAACCTCTGGCGTTGAACCCAACCTCCGGATCATAAGCGACAATGACGGCCCCGCCAGTGTCTTCGAGGATCGACAGGATGTTCACCGGAACTGCTTCAGCTGGCGGAAACCCCCAGACCTGCTGTTGCAGCGGCACGAGCAAGCCAAGTGCGTTCGAGACTTCGGATTCCTCAGCGGATTCGGTGAAGGACGGAACCTGCGCGTGCGGCCACGCCAGCTGGGCGAATGCCACTGGACCAATAGAAGGAAAGTCCAGCAACCACCCATGCAGGTGCGAACGAAAACCGAATCGCTCGGGTGAAAGGGCTCTCAGGGATGCCCCCGAAGGATCAGTTTCGCGGCTCAGTTCAGCATTGTTCATTTACCAGGCTCCGCTATTGCCAGGATGTCGGAGACCCATTCTACTCATTGCGTTGTGAGCGAGTGTACCGGTGATTTCTCAGCTTGCCTGCGGCAGATACGTGGCCTCAAGACCAATTTGCAGGACCATGGGGTCTTGAGCGGGTGTGGCGCACTGCTCTGCATCTCACTGACAAGTGATTGATCAACAAGAGAAGGACGAAGGTAGTCTTGTCTTTGTTTGACCCGAGATCTTGATGAGCGTCAAGTTCAACCGACCGAAGGTCCTTGATGACAACTCGTCCCGGCCAGGCAAGCTCCACGGTCGGTGGTGATTGTCAACACATTTGGACGGCTGCAAATGTATGCTTTTCTCAGCACGTATGCGATGTGAGCAGCGGCTCGAGTCCGTCGTGTTTTCGGAGGGACTTGCATGACGCCCCTTGCGGGAATTCGAGTGATCGCACTAGAGCAGGCGGTAGCCGGACCGCTCTGTACTCGGCATCTGGCCGATCTTGGCGCGGATGTCATCAAGATCGAGCGTCCGGGTAACGGCGACTTCGCACGCTCTTACGACACTACAGTGCTGGGGCAATCGTCCTACTTTGTCTGGCTAAATCGTGGCAAGCGTTCAGTGACGCTCGACATGAAACATCCAGAAGCCAGAGTGGTCCTGGATCGATTGGCAGGAACAGCGGACGTCATTGTCCAGAACCTCGGGCCCGGTGCGGTTGAACGGTTGGGATTCTCTCCTGATCGCCTGAGATCGCGATTTCCCTCAGTCGTTGTTTGCAGCATCTCGGGCTATGGGTCGGGTGGTTCATATGCCGGGCGAAAAGCCTTCGATCTGCTTTTGCAAGGTGAGACTGGTGTAATCGCCACGACCGGTACTGACGAAAGTCCAGCCAAGCTCGGAATCTCTGTTGGCGATATCGGCGCAGGGGTCTACGGGGCAATGGGCGTTCTTTCAGCGCTCTATGAGAGAAAGTCAACTGGTGAGGGCAAGATTGTCGAGACTTCGTTATTCGATGCGCTCAGCGAGTTCATGGGGTATCCGGCCTACTACACCCTCTATGGCGGCGAGCCGCCGGCCCGCGCCGGTATACGCCATGCCACTGTGGTTCCTTACGGCGCGTATCGATGTGGGGATGGTCAGCAAGTTCTGCTGGCAGTACAGACCGAAGCACAGTGGGGCGCCTTTTGCACTGTCGTATGCGAGAAACCAGAATGGATTGGCGACTCGCGGTTTGCGACAACGCCGTCCAGACGGAAACACCGCGACATTCTCGAGCCAGCGATCGAGCAAGCATTTGAGACGTTCGATCGTGAAGAGGTCACCCGAAGGCTGGCGCTCGCAGACGTGCCATATGGCGACCTCAATGAAATCAGTCAGTTTCTGGAGCATCCGCAACTTCGTGAACGAAACAGGTGGCGCCAGATCGACTCGCCCAATGGACCATTGCAGTCACTACTTCCGCCGTTTACCTTCGAAGGAACAGAGTTGAAGATGGGTGCGATTCCGGCGGTAGGCGAGCACACGGATCAGGTTTTGAACGAAGTGGGATTTGAACCCTCCGAGATCGACGTCCTCCGGGCCTCAGGCGTAATCTGATGAACGTTCAGATGGCTATCTGCATCTCGCCCCGGCGACTTCACCTATGACTGCAGCAAGTGAAGACACTGAAGAACGCGCCTCTTCAGAAGACGCGGGCAGCCTGAGGGAGTTTGCGCGACGGCTGAACCTCAACGCCCAGCGACGGGCTCGCCTGAATCGTCTGGTAATGATTCTTTGGCTGACGTCTCTCGTGATCCTTGGAATCTGGGTCGTCATCCGCGGGCGCGACGAGTTTGCCTCAATGATCGACGAACTGAGGGCTGCCAGGCTCTCCTGGGTCGCGATTGCTGTGATCATTCAGGGGTTCATGCTGATATTCAGCGCGCTCAGCTACAAAGTGATCCTTCGACGCCTGGGCCAAACTGTCCCACTCCAGAGTATGGCGAATGCTCACTTGCAGCGAACTGCTATTTCCAGTGTTACCCCGGGTGGTGGTCCTGCCTCGGTGTACATATTTGTGCGTCACTGCATGAAGCTGGGCGTTCCAGCCTCCGATGGGTTTCTTACGATCGCTGTTCGATCCATTGGTGTATCGATCACCTTCGTTGCCGTACTCATTCCCGGAGCAGCCGTCGGGGATAGCCTGCCCGGAGCGGTAATCTCTGCAACTGGACTGGGAATCCTGGCCATTGGCGCCATCGCGTTGTTCAAGGGGGAGCGGGACAACTGGGAAACGCCGCTCAAGTGGACAGCCAAACTCCCAGCATGGTTTGCAACCCGGTTGCAAGACTTCATTTTGAGATTTAGAGATCATGGTCTCAAGCCGGTCGATCTCTTGTGGCCGATCGTACTGGCCCTGATGGTGCGACTGACCATCGTCGGTGTTCTCTGGGCATGCCTTGCCGCTCTTGGCGAGCAGATATCCGCTCAGACCATGCTGACGACGTACTTCGCCTCTATTGTTGCGTCCACGGCAATCCCGCTGTTCGGTGGCGCCGGGGCCGTTGAGGCCGTCTCGATATTGACGCTGACTCAGGCGGGGGTGCCGGCAGAAATAGCCATTGGGGCCACGCTTCTCTGGAGATTGATCGATCTCTGGATTCCGGTGGCCATCGGCCTTGTTTTACATGCTCGGCAAGAGCTGCCGGCGCTCAAAACGAGCACGGAAGTAGAAGAGCCGATGCCTCAACACTTGCCGGATAGTCCCTACACGACGTAGGTATTCGGTACCCGCGCTTCTGCGGGAGAGCCGGTGCCCGTAGCATAATGAAGGGTGATTCGGCCCAGGCACGTCGTTGCCTGGCTGAAGTTTCGCGTCGCTCGCCGCAAGCTGAGCACGTCTGCGTCAAAGGAGTAAGCTTTGCCTGCCACAACTGATACCAGTCTTGAATCGAGAGCAATCAACACCATCAGAATGCTCTCTGTGGATGCGGTCCAGAAAGCCAATTCCGGTCATCCTGGCTTACCGATGGGTGCAGCTGCAATGGCCAATGTGCTCTGGACTGAGTTCTTGAAACACAATCCGGCCGATCCAGAATGGCCCGACCACGATCGCTTCGTTCTTTCGGCTGGACACGGCTCCGCGCTCCTCTATTCGCTTCTGCATCTTACGGGCTACGATCTCCCGCTCGAGGAGTTGAAGAATTTCCGTCAACTAGGTTCAATGACTCCCGGTCATCCTGAAAACTTCCTGACGCCCGGGGTAGAAGTGACAACCGGTCCACTGGGGCAGGGCTTTGCAAACGGTGTGGGAATGGCAATCGCCGAAGCGTTCCTGGCCGCTACCTTCAATCGCCCGGGACACACGGTAGTCGATCACTTCACGTACGGGATCGTCTCTGATGGTGATGTGATGGAAGGCGTTGCAATGGAAGCTGCATCGATCGCCGGCCATCTCCAGCTTGGCAAATTGATCTACTTCTACGACGCGAATGACATCACGCTGGCCGGGTCAGCGAACATTTCGACAACAGAAGACACCGCTCAACGATTTCGCGCCCAAGGCTGGCATGTGCAGTCGATAGACGGCATGAATACAGACGCGGTTCGAGACGCGATCGTGGCGGCGCAGTCGGCTACGGACAAGCCCTCGATCATCATTGCCAGCACCGTCATTGGATTCGGCTCGCCAAAGAAAGAAGGTACGTTCGGTGTGCACGGGTCTCCTCTCGGTCCCGATGAGGTCATTGCCACGAAGGAGAATCTTGGTTGGCCGGTCGATCCGCCGTTCTTCATTCCCGACGATGCACTCGGGCTCTTTCGATCAGCACTCGATCGTGGTGCTTCACAGCAGCAGGATTGGCAGACTCGAGTGGATGCATATAGCCAGGCACATCCAGACCTTTCAGCGTCCTTCATCCAGGCGCTTGAAGGGAACATAGACGAGGGCTGGGATCGCGAGATCCCAACCTGGTCGCCGGGTGACAAACCGATTGCGACCAGAAAAGCGTCAGAGGCGGTCATTCAGGCCTTCTATCCAAAAGTGCCAACCTTCATCGGCGGCTCTGCTGACCTCAACCCGTCCACCAATACCGGGATGAAGGACGGTGGTGACTTTGGCCCACCTCCTAGTGGCGGGGAGGTACAGGGTGCCCTGGGAGGCGGTTGGAGCTACGCGGGTCGAAACATCCACTGGGGTATTCGAGAGCATGCGATGGGCAGTGCGGTGAACGGCATGGCCGCTCATGGAGGGGTCTGGCCATTCTCGGCAACCTTCCATGTTTTTTCAGACTACATGCGTCCATCCATTCGGCTTGCCGCCCTGTCGCACTATCGGTCCAGTTTTGTGTTCACACACGACAGTATCGCGGTTGGTGAGGACGGGCCCACGCATGAGCCCGTCGAACAAACCATGTCCCTGCGGTTGATTCCCAACCTGACCGTAATTCGGCCAGCTGACGCGAACGAAACCGCAGAGGCGTGGCGCGTGGCAATACAGAGCGATGGGCCAGTAGCGCTCATTCTGTCTCGTCAGGATTTGCCGGTTCTGGATCGAGCGAACGCCACCGGAGGCGTGTTTCAAGGCGGGTATGTATTGCGTGACGCTGCCGGAGATGACCCTGATGTCGTGCTGATTGGCACTGGATCGGAGGTCGGGCTGGCAGTGATGGCACGGGACCTGCTCAGTGAACATGGTGTCGATGCCAGAGTTGTCAGCTTGCCAAGCTGGGAGCTGTTCGAAGAGCAGACAGCTGAGTACTGCGATTCAGTCCTGGGATC
The DNA here is from genome assembly GCA_041745115.1 of Thermomicrobiales bacterium. GTDB lineage: Bacteria > Chloroflexota > Chloroflexia > Thermomicrobiales > UBA6265 > JAHBVL01. The sequence goes on along the minus strand of JBGTJM010000522.1, from coordinate 11,473 downwards.
AGAAAGCACACCAAGGCTATCGATTGAAGCCGGCACTACCACAGGGTGGCAGCGCTACACTGGGAGTAATGGCCGAAGCGTGGGGATTGACACCTTTGGAGCCTCGGGTCCGGGATCGGAAGTGCTCGAGCACTTCCGCTTTACAAAGGAGCATGTTGCTGCCGAGGCGCTGCGATTGATCGGAAAGAGCGACATCGCCGACCTAATCGAGCCGCCCACGAAGTCGGGCACGACTTCCGGAAAAGAAGCACGAGGATCGGACGGTCACTCGTAATCGCAACATTTTCGTGCTCAGACCAACGTTTTCATGCAGACGCAGCATTCACGCTAAGGAGAAAGTACATGAACCAACGTGTTGCAGCACTCCTGGAACAGGGCCAAAGTATCTGGCAGGACGACATTGCCAGATCGATGCTGACAGGAGGTAGTTTGGCTTCGATGATCAGTGACGTCGGAATTCGCGGCGTTACTTCGAATCCGACCATTTTCGAGAAGGCCATCGCAGCCGGTTCGGACTATGACGACCAGATCGGTGCACTTATCGACCAGGGCAAAAGCGCAAACGAGATATTTGATTCAGTCGCAGTCGATGACATTCGTGACGCATGCGATCTTTTTCGCGCGCTCTACGATGCCTCAGATGGCGCGGATGGCTTTGTCTCAATCGAGGTTTCTCCCGATCTCGCACGAGATGCAGATGGAACTCGGCAGCAAGTGCGCCAGTTGTGGGACGCGGTCAATCGGCCCAATCTGATGGTCAAGATTCCGGGTACGGTCGAAGGCGCACCCGTTATCGAGGAAATGCTGGCTGAAGGCAAGAATATCAACGTGACCCTGCTCTTCTCGATCGAGGCCTACGAGCGAGTCGCGAATGCGTATATCAGTGGGCTCGAAAAGCGCCTTGCTGAGGGGCTGCCCGTCGATCGAATCGCGTCGGTTGCGTCCTTTTTTGTCAGCAGAGTTGATACGGCTGTGGACAAGTTGCTCGACGAGAAGATCGCTGAATCGGATCCAGGTGGTGCGGAGATGCTCGGAGCCCTTAGGGGCAAGGCAGCAGTGGCCAACGCGCAGCTGGCCTATGCGCTATTCAAAGAGCTGTTTCATTCTGATCGGTTTGAGCCGCTTCGCGCCGCTGGCGCCCGTCCGCAGCGACCACTGTGGGCCAGCACCGGGACCAAGAACCCAGACTATCCGGACACCCTATACGTCGACACACTCATTGGTCCGCATACGGTCAATACCATGCCAGGAAAGACCATTCAGGCCTTTCTCGATCACGGTACCGTGCGGCGCACTGTCGACGAGAACCTCGACGGAGCCGCTCAGGTCATGCGGGACCTGGAGGCGGCCGGAATCGATTTTTCGGCAGTGACCGTGAGACTGGAAAAAGAAGGCATCGATTTGTTCGTCGCGTCGTATGAGCAGTTGCTCGATGGAGTAGAAAGCAAACGAGCCGCAATCGCTAGCTCCGTGACTGCAGGATAAGGCTCTGCCTTGCCCTGAGGTTGCCGGAGACGGGCGAGCCACAACGCTCATGGGCATGGTGATCGAGCACACCGGCGTGGTAGAGAGATATCCGGGATCGGGCGGCTGGTGGTTTGTCTCGATGCCTGACGAACTCGTTGAGCCGTTACGTAGGCGATCAGAGCGTGGCCTGATTCCGATTACTGCCACCGTTGGATCCTCGACCTGGAGCACCTCGCTGATGCCGAAGGGTGATGGAACGCTGTTCGTGCCATTGAACTCGCGAGTTCGGAAGGCGGCTGGAATTGACGTTGGCGACGAGATCACCATCGCGGTCGCTCCGAAATAGCTGGCGTCAGCAATGTCAACGACCTGCGCAACACGTTAACTGTCGTCGCCCCAGTGCTGTTCGGCTTTTCTTTGCACCCCCTGAAATGGAACCTTCGGCCTTGACACTGGTGCGGGCGAGTCCAGCGCCAGCGATTCACGATAGGTAGCAGCTCAACGGTCACTCAGTGGTCGCTTGAACAGTTGCACCGGTTGTTCCTGGTTTTTTTTGTGCGCGTTTCAATGCGCGGCATTGTTTGACACACGACTGTCCACCGAACCAGCGACTACAATCTCCGTTTGTGCTCTGAACTCGGGGCACCTGCAGAAACGTGCGCAACAGCGAGGCTGGACACATGGATACTGGGGCAACTCGACACACAGGCCTGATCGGCCTGGCCGTTATGGGGGAAAACCTGGCGCTCAATATCGAGCGAAACGGATTCCCTCTGGCTGTCTACAACCGAACTGGCGCGAGAACCGAGGAGTTTCTTGCCAGTGGCGCTCAAGGCAAGGCGATCACTGGCGCGTATTCGATCGAGGAATTTGTAAGCTCCATTGAGCGACCGCGCCGCATCATCATCATGGTCAAAGCCGGTCCTCCCGTCGACGCCGTCCTGCAAGAGCTTCGGCCGTTTCTTGATCCGCAGGACATCGTGATCGATGGAGGAAACTCCCTCTTTACCGATACTGTGAGACGCACCGCCGATTCGGTGGGTGCGTTCCGATTCATGGGGATGGGTATATCAGGTGGCGAAGAAGGCGCGCTCAACGGTCCCAGTCTGATGCCTGGCGGTCCACGAGAAGCGTACGACGTCGTTGAGTCCATGCTCATTTCGATCAGCGCCAAGACCGAGGCTGGTCCATGCGTCACCTACGTCGGCCCGGGTGGCGCCGGTCATTACGTGAAAATGGTGCATAACGGCATCGAGTACGGCGATATGCAGCTCATTGCCGAAACCTACGACATTCTGAGCCGGGCTCTGGGCATGACCGCGCCGGAGATTAGCGAGGTCTTTAGCCGGTGGAACGAAGGAAGGCTGTCGTCGTATCTCGTCGAGCTCACAGCACAGGTTCTGGGTGTCATCGATCGGGAGACGGGCAATCCCCTCGTCGACATGATTCTTGATACGGCGGAGCAGAAGGGTACGGGCAGGTGGACCAGCCAGAGCGCGCTGGACCTTGGGACCCCGATCCCGACCATTGATGCAGCCGTGCTGGCCCGATCGATGTCATCGCGAAAGGAGGAGCGGGTGGTGGCCAGTCAATTCCTGACTGGACCGTCCCAGGCAATCCTGGCGACACCGACCAACCGGGACGCGACCATCAACGCACTGGAGGACGCGCTGTATTTTGCCAAGATTTCATCATATGCACAGGGCCTGGCACTGCTTCAGGCTGCATCTGCAGAGAATGATTGGAACCTGGACCTTGCGGAAATTGCCCGGATCTGGAAGGGTGGCTGTATTATCAGAGCTGCTCTCCTCGACCCGATCAGACGTGCATTCGGTGAGAACCCCACTCTGCAGAATTTGCTGTTGGCGCCTCATATTTCTGAGGCAATCAACGCCTTATCACCCGCAGTGCGGCAGGTGATTGCGTCCGCAGCCCAGTTGGGCATTCCCACGCCTGCGACCTCGGCAGCACTAAACTATGTTGACGCCTACCGAGCTGAGCGACTACCGGCCAACGTGATTCAGGCGCTTCGCGACAACTTTGGCGCTCACACATATCGTCGAACCGACAGGCAGGGCATCTTTCACACTGACTGGGAAACGGGCGATTCTGAGCGAGTGAACTAATGGCAGAGCATCCGGCAAACGTACCAGTTTGGCAGGGGAGCTGATGAGTTTCAGTGATCCAGATCGACCGCTTGTGTCCGTGCTTCCCGACTTTCCCGCAGGTTCCGATCATGAGCTCCACGAAAGTCCGGGACTGATCGAGGATCTGAATCTGAATCCATTGCGCGAGGGAATGACTCAGGTTTCAACCGCACCGCCATCAGTAATGGTTATCTTCGGGGTTTCCGGAGATCTCACTTCACGGAAGCTGATGCCGTCGCTCTACGACCTGGCAATGACTTCGAGGTTGGCCGAGGGGTTCACGATTATCGGTATTTCGCGGCGAGAGTGGTCAGACGAGCAGTTTCGGTCGGAAATGCGGGAGTCTGTAGAGGCCAATGCGCGCACCCCGGTAACGCAGGACAGATGGGAATCGTTTGCGAAGGGCCTCTTCTACGTCGCCGGCAACTTCGACGACCAGACGATGTACGACCGCCTCGGAAGCCTGCTGGCGGTCGTCGATGAAGAGCGTAGAACTGAAGGCAATCGGCTGTTCTATCTCGCAACTCCGCCGAGTTTCTATATCTCGATCATCAATAGCCTGGGCGCGCACGACCTGGTTGATCGGCAGGACTTCTACAGCGCACCCAAAATTGGCTGGATGCGGCTGGTTGTAGAAAAGCCGATCGGAAATGACCTTTTGAGCGCCCGTGAGCTCAACCACGCGATGAGCGAGGTGGTCTCAGAAAGCCAGATTTACCGCATTGATCACTATCTTGGCAAAGAAACGGTCCAGAATGCAATGGCATTCCGATTTGCCAACGTATTGTTTGAGCCCGTGTGGAACCGGCACTATGTCGATCATATGCAGATCACTGTTGCCGAATCGCTCGGAGTCGAAAACCGTGCGACGTACTACGAGGAGGCCGGGGCTACTCGAGACATGTTGCAGAGCCACATGCTGCAGCTGCTTTCGATCGTGGCCATGGAGCCGCCGGCGGTTTTTCGCGGGAACGCCGTTCGCGATGAAAAGGTGAAGGTGCTCAGATCGGTAATTGCTCCAGGCGGAGACAGTGTCCGAGACCTGACCGCTCGTGGCCAGTATGCAGCCGGGTTCATCGAAGGAAATGCGGTGCCCGGATACAGGCAGGAGCAGGACGTCAGCCCGAAATCGCTGACGGAGTCGTTCGTCGCCATGAAACTCAAGGTGGATAACTGGCGCTGGGCAGATGTGCCGTTCTACCTTCGTACGGGCAAGCGGTTGCCGCGTCGAGTGACCGAAATTGCAATACAGTTTCAGCGTGTGCCGCATCTGATGTTCAAAGCAGCAGGGACATCGGAGGTAGAGCCGAATCTCCTGACGATTCGAATCCAGCCAGATGAGGGTATTAGCCTGCGGTTTGCCGCGAAAATTCCAGGGACCACCATGGAGTTGCGTACTGTGCGGATGGACTTCGCGTATGGCGCGGCATTTGGCAGTGCTGGAGCTGATGCCTACGAACGCCTGCTCATCGATGCAATGACTGGCGACCAGACGCTCTTCGCGCGGCGCGACGAGGTGGAGACCGCCTGGAATATCGTCGATCCAGTGCTCAGTGCCTGGCAAGATGAAGACGTCACCGGCCTGCCTCTCTATGAAGCCGGTACGTGGGGTCCGGACAAAGCGGACCTGCTGATACAGCGTGATGGTCGATCGTGGCGAAGGCCATAAGTCAGGTGCACTCCGAGATGACGATTGCCACTCCGAAAGCGGACCTTGCTTCGACCTCCGAACCCATGGTCGCGGAATGGACTGCGTCGAATCTCGAAGTTCGGCGTATTCGCGCAGCACTTGACAAGCTCTGGGTCGACTGGGCTGATCGCTCTGTCGGAAGTCCAGCCGGTATGGCGACTGATCAACAAGATCAGGCATTTATGCGCCCTTCGACAATCAATGCGATTGCGATCGCAGACTCTGAAGGCGAGGCGACGCGATTGGAAGCGACACTCGCAACGCTTCAGGAATATTCGCCATCACGGAGTATCATTCTCTCCCGTAGCGGCTCTGGAATTGGCGAAGATCGATGCAGTGTACGCATCGAGGTTGCTGAGCGCCGAGCAAGTCGATCGAGTTCCCCAACTCGCATTGAGATCATCACGCTAGTGGCGCCGTCGGGCAACGACGAAATGCTTGCGTCGATGGCAAATGCACTCCTCCTCCCCGATCTCCCGGACGTGCTCGTGGTTCTGGGCGAGCCGCTGGCAAACAATGGTCTCGTTGCCAGTCTCCTGGAACGGACCGACGGCCTCCTCGTGGATACGGTGTCGACACACAGAGTTGGCGAGACGCTCGACTACCTTCTCAGGGCGTCCCAGCTCAGAAACCGGCTCGGTGTTGGTGATCTCGTATGGACCCGGCTCAGAACCTGGCGTGATCTCCTGGCCCAGTTTTTTGATCAACCTGCTGCACGCGGTGCTCTCGACCGAATTGACGACGTGCGGATTGTTTATGCACCTCGCAAAGAGGATGACCGCTCCGGTCTGACTGCTGCGCTACTTGTAGCAGGCTGGTTGGGAAGCCGGCTCGGATGGCGTGCCCCTGGCGATCTGATACCATCGAATGGAGGCTTTCGACTGACCTTGAGAGCCGGAGAACGCGGGAAAAGCCGCGAAGTGTTGCTGAGCCTTCAGGAAGGAAAATCCAATTTGTCGTGCTCCTCATTGGAAAGTGTGAGGCTGGCTACCAAGGGGGGAGAGCCGTGCGAGTTTCTCGTTGAGCGCAGAGATGAGGCAGCGATTACCACACTCAGCAGCACGGCCGAAATGGCCCACATGACTCGCCTGGTTCACGCGAGCTGCCCGGCTGATGGGACTATCCTGGCAGCAAAGCTTCGCCGGCTCCGCTACGACTCTGTGTACATCGAAGCCCTTGAGCTTGCTTCGGTGCTTTGGCCTCCAGGATTTGAATCATGACCACCATACCTCGGGCCGATGTCCTGCGAACGATAGATGCAGGCGATCGAGGACTTGTGCTCGTCGTGCAGGATGCTGAATCGCTCGCACGGCATGCAGCTGCAATGGCGTTCGATATCATCACAGACGCCATTGCGGATCGTTCGTCAGCCTTCGTGGCGCTGTCAGGTGGCAGCACGCCCAGGAGGATGGGAGAGTTGCTTGCCAATCCTCCGCTTGGCGAGCATCCATTCTGGAAGAACACCAGAATCTTCTGGGGAGACGAGCGATGGGTTCCTTTGGACCATGCAGAGAGCAACGCAGGCGTTGCCACGCGAGAGTTTCTCGACTTGGTCGCCATTCCGGCAAGTCAGATACACCCGATGCCGGTCCACCTTGATTCCGCAGAGCTTGCGGCAGAGCAGTACGCGCAAGAACTTTCCCGGATTGTTCCTGACGATGCTGGGTTGCCCAGATTCGACCTGATCTTCCTTGGCATGGGCGACGACGGGCACACAGCGTCTCTGTTTCCACATACCGCGGCACTACGTGAGCAGGAACGCCTGGTTGTCGCCAATGTTGTTCCAAAACTGGACACTGTGCGACTTACCTTGACGGCGCAGGCGATCAATGCTGCACGTGAAGTTGTTTTCCTCGTAGCTGGGGAAAGCAAGGCCGAGCGTTTCGCACAGGTCCTAGAAGGATCAATCGATACAGATACGCTTCCCTCTCAGCTCGTTCGCCCATTGCGCGGTCAATTGACATGGCTGGTTGACGAAGCGGCTGCGTCTCGGTTGACCGGAGAAGTCGGGACGTGACGCTGGGCGAGATTGACCGGCTGACGATTCTTGCGAAGGAGGCCGCGGCTCTCGTCGAGGATGGCATGGTCATTGGCCTTGGCTCTGGTTCGACCGCCGAGGCATTCATTGACGCACTTTCGCAGCCGATCCGAACAGGCATGCGGGTGCGGGGAGTGGCGACTTCTTTCAGATCGGAGAATCGAGCCAGAGCCGCTGGCATCACTATGACGACATTGCTGGATTCACCAGTGCTTGACCTCGGAGTCGACGGCGCAGACGAGATCGATCCACACCTGAACCTCGTAAAGGGGCGCGGTGGGGCTCTGCTGTACGAAAAGATTGTGGCGCACGCGTGCGTCCGCTGGGTGATCGTCGCAGCATCAGAGAAACTGGTAAGCAGGTTGGGCACCCGCATTCCTTTGCCAGTAGAAGTGGTGCCATTCGCGTGGGAGCAGACTGCCGATCGGCTCAGGGCGCAATCGCTTGAGCCAACGCTTCGTGCTTCGGCGGGGGGTAGCCCGTTCGTGACTGACGGCGGTCACTATGTCCTCGATTGCGATACTGGCCCGATCGCCGATCCAGCACTGCTCGCCACCAGACTCAAACTCACGACAGGCGTGATTGACCACGGCCTGTTCATCGATTTTGCCGATGCTGCTATGACTGTGGATACGCAAGGAGCTGTCACCATCGAGACCCGCGCGCAAGAGAGAGTGCGGTCTTGACGGATAGATTGGACCCGGAGCGGGAGGATCGAAGCATCGATCCGGGCTTTGATCTGGTTCAAGGATTGAAGGTCCTGTTAATCGTGATCAGTGTCATGGCCATTGTCACCGTCATCTGTGTCTGGCTTGCCCGGCCGTAGCTGATCTTATACGCAAACGCAGCACGCGCTCCTGAAAGAATGCAATTGTTCCTGGGAACACGGGTTCCGGGCTGCCATGTTGCAGCCCGGAGCAAAAATGTCAATTCGAGTCGGATCAGGCCAGCTTTGCGTCACCCGCCCGGTGCGCTAGCTCCCTCCGCAGCGCCGTGGTCATTCGCTGGCGTTCACCGCTCCTTCGTTCGCCCCGTCAACATCGTCGACGGGGCCTGGCCTGTCGACTTGCCACACTCCCCAAAGGACGCGATTGCATCGCATGGCTATTACCTCCGAGCCTTGCCTGATCTGGTGGTATTCCGGCTGCTGTTGGAGCATTCCTGATGCACCATTTCCCATGCCGGTTCCTTCCACCACATGCAAGCGCTCACTTAGTTGATACCAGCGATTCGAAGCAAAGTCAACATCGTTTGGATTTTCACGAACGCTTCCAATGACTGATCGGGTGTTGATGCACTGCGGGTTTTCGGGGCATCCGCCCTGCGCATCGGGCCAAGCGAGCTATCCACTCGAGGTGATTCATTCCAGCGATGTCATCAGAGCCTGACCTTCGGTTCGGTCGACGTGCCTCAGCGTTATCACTCCACCTGATCCGACCGTCGCTAGTCTGAGCGTTATCGAGGCAAGCGACGCGCGGCGTTGCAGAGGATTGCTGCCAATCTCACGAATGTGAACACTCCGGCCGCGTGTAATAACCAGTCTGCGATCGAGGGTTCGATGCCGCAGGAGCAGCTGGTGATCCTCCCCCAGCGACCACCCAGCATCCCGATACTGCAGATATGCAAAGAGCATCCAGAGAGGGAGAGCCGGCAGGAATACCAGCCCCAACCACCATTCCACAGAGGGAATGACGAACAACGCGAAACAGATCAACGCCTGAGTCACGAGAAAACTGCGAATCGACGGGACGATGTACCGAGCCATCGCCCGAGATGGGAGGGTGTGCCAGGCAACCGCCTCGGGACTCCAGGCAAACTCGGGCAGCAGAGCGTCCATCACCTTCGGGACAGAACGAGTTGGCACAAATGGCAGCATCGACCTGACTTCACCACCCTGGTCAGCTCCGTGGACGCCAGCAGCGCTTTCGACCATCAGCGATGCGAACCCGAATGGTTGGCGAAGCACCCCTTCCACCATCGAAATGGCCTGAATTCGCCGTATTGGGACCGTATGTTGCCGACGATCCAGTAAACCACTCGAAACAACCAGATTGTCACCCGATCGATGCACTGTGAAATTCCAGTGGGCCATGACTGCACCCAGGATCGAAAACGCCCATGCCAGTATCGCGGCAACACCTAGTACGAAAACCACGGTCGACAGCTCAAGTCGGTTGGGATCGATCGGCAGTCTCTCCCAGACCTCGTCTGGAACGACATCCCCGAAAAGTCTCCAACCCGCGGCAATCAACGCAATCGCCGGGGCAATTCGGCCCGAGGTCATGCCTGCCAGAACGACCTCCCGATGAGAAAGCGTCCATTTCGGGAACTCAGCCGAAGCTGATAACTCTGAGTGAGGATCGCCCTCCTTAGCTTCGGCTGCATCCAAACCACCCTGATGAGCATCGATCCATATTTTCAGCTCGTCGATTTCGCGAGATTTGAGAGCGGGGACAACGATAGGCGGTCCGGCCGCCGCTGAAGTCAGGTGAACTTCCTGGATTCCCAGCAACCGGCCCAGAGGAGTTTCGTGGGTGTCGACTGATTGTATTCGCTCCACTTGAAGCGATCGGGTCGATTTCTCGACAAGACCCGACCTCATCGTGATGGTCCGGTCTACTGCCTCATAGCTCAGCATTCTCCACTGCAGGAATCGCCAGATGACGATCGCTGCACCGATCAACAGGGCTCCGACAGCAATCGCAGCCGCACCCCGTTCTCGCGATGAAAAGACAAGAGCCACAAACGCCACCACAAAGGTCCGCAGGCTCTCTATTACAGCAAGCAGAATCCAGCCAGGATTGGGCCTTGTAGGAGATATCGAGAGCCGCGGGGGGGTTCCTTTAGGTTCGGTCATTGCTGGCTAAAGGTCGTCGTGGATGTTCGCCAGCTCAGCTATCCGCGCCCGGATAGGTGCAGCAGTGGACGCGCGCAAGCCCGGAATTTCACGACCACCTGCCGCTGTATGGATGACGATAGTGGTTAGTTCGAAAAGCCGCTCGATCGGTCCCTGCCGCATGTCGACATGTTGCACACGCGCCATTGGCATCAGCGTCTGCACTACAAAAACATGACCGGAGCGAATCTCGATCTCGTTGTCTCGCACGGCATACTTCCAGTGTCGCCACTCGAGAACCGGTAGGAACCACACCGCGAAAACCACGACTAACACCCCGAGAGCTACAACCCCCGCAATAACTGGCAAACTCGACAAGGTATTCGAACGGTGCAGAACCAGTAGAACACCGCACAGAACGGCCAGAATCACGATACCAAGGCCTGCGAGGATGATCCGCCAGGCGGTGATGACACTGGTATCGAGCATCTGCAGAGATTCGTCAGTCTGGCCCTCTGTGGAGCCTTCGTCATTCATCATCAACAGAGTGTCGCACAGAGCTAGACTGGATCTGCAAGCTCATTGCGATCGATAACGTTCGCGTACCACCGACCGCTCTGTTTGATTGTCCGCTGCTGAGTTTCGAAGTCGACATGGACAATGCCGAAACGCTTTGCATATCCTTCGGCCCACTCGAAGTTGTCCATGAGTGACCAGGCGAAATAACCCTCGACCGGAACTCCTGCTGCAATAGCGTCGTGCACGGCTGCGAGGTGATCGTGCAGATACCGTACACGTCGCGGGTCGTGAACGACACCGTCCTGAGGCAGTGGGTCATCGAACGCGGCACCATTTTCGGTCACGTAGACGGGGCCAGGGTTGTAGTCGTTGTGAAGGCGCAACAGCAGCTCGGTGAACGCCTCTGGTTGTACTGCCCAGCCCATCGCTGTCGACTCGAGTTCTGGTCTGGCGACTGGGCTGGTGCGAAGCGGCAGGTTCTCAGGACTTTCGACCACATAGCCTGGACTGTAATAATTGACCGCCAGAAAGTCCGTCGGCTCCGCGATAGCCTCCATGTCTCCCGGTTCGATTTCAGGCATCATTTCACCAAAGAGGTCGATCATATCGACTGGATAGCCGCGGCCGTAAAGCGGATCGAGCCACATTCGATTGCGCAGCCCGTCCTCCCGGATCGCCGCTTCCAGATCCCGTTCGAGATCACTGCCGGCGTAGATTGTGGTCGGATTCAGCGCGATACCGATCCTGGCATTCGGAACCTGCTCCCGAATCACCGG
>JBGTJM010000521.1:0-2221 GCA_041745115.1 Thermomicrobiales bacterium | reverse complement strand
GGCGTTCCAAAGGAGATTGCAGTCGCTGGCTCGCTCGACGACCCAGTGACTCAGGAGTTCGTTGCCGCGGCGTTCAGAAGCTACCAGCCGCACGCGGTGATCGGGGTTGCCGACCCTGGGAATGCGGAACAGCTTCCGTTTCTGCAGCATCGTCCAATGCGGGATGGAAAGGTCACCGGGTATCTGTGCGAACACTTCTCCTGTCTGGCCCCAGTGACCGACCCGAACGAATTCGCGTCGTTGATCGTGCGAGGGTCTGGTGTCGTATGGAGCGAGTTCTAGCGAAATGCAAGTGCTGCGATGTAGCCGCCGCTCGGTTGGGCCGTCGATCTTTGCAGTCCGATCGAGTTTCGCTGGTTATTGGCCACCGGGTGCGCATTAGACTTGTTGTTTGACTGGAGTCGCAGGCGACTGCCACTTTCCGGGTGCCTGATCAATGCCCAATCTTTTCCTCGAGCTTCAAGGCCAGAATGCTTCACGCCAGTTCAGCCCTGCGCCACTTTCAGACCAAGACGCATTGCACGTGCTGGAGTTGGCTGACATCACCGCATCGAGCCTGATTCCGTGGGGATCGAACTACTCATTCGCAGTCGCCCTGGAACACGAGACTGGCACCCACCTGGGAATCTACAAGCCTCGCGCAGGAGAGGCGCCGCTTCATGATTTTCTGCACGGGACGTTGTACCGGAGAGAGATTGCGGCGTACCGGCTAAGCAGGCTACTTGACTGGAACATTGTTCCGCCGACAGTCGAGCGCGATGGTCCGCATGGCGTTGGCAGTCTGCAACTCTACGTTCAGCCGGGAAGCGATCTCGAGGATCCTGAGTCATTTTGGGGAGATACTTCCCTCGAGAACGAACGGTTCGTGCTTTTCGACCATATCTCGAACAATGCGGATCGAAAGCTCTCACACTGTCTGGTGGATGTGAGTGGTCACAGATGGGGAATCGATCATGGGCTCACGTTCAATGAGGCTCCAAAGCTGCGGACGGTGATGTGGCAGTTCAGCGGAGAGCCGGTCAGGCCCGAACTTCAAGAGCAGCTCGCAGCCCTGCTGGAGGCAAGGCCTGACGCTGAATTCGCAAACCTGCTCACTCGCTCTGAGCGCGAAGCGTTCTGGCGGCGGGTTGAGCGGATGGTCGAGTTCGAATGCTATCCGCAATTGAATCCGTATCGAAATATCCCGTATGGCTGGTGGTAGACGGGCCGCGACTGCTCAAATGCTATGTGCCTTCGCTCAGTTTTTGGCGTATACTTCTCCGTCGACATCGAAGGTTATTCGCTGCAATCTCCATGAAACAGGAAAGGATGGAATCAAGACCGCATGCATGTAGAGATTCGAGATTCCGAGTCATTTGATCAATTGCTACGTCGTTTTACTAAGGGTATTGAGCGTTCCGGGATTATTCGAGAGCATCGGCGTGGATTGCGCTTCATCAGCACTCAGGAAGAGAACCGAGCGAAGCGCCGCAAGGCCGAGCGTCGCCGCCGGCGAAACCAGACTTAGCAGGAACAACGTCAAACGTTCGAGTTCAATACAGGATTCACTTCACACAATTTGTACATCATACCTGCGGGCCGGTCTCATTGATGACCGGCTTTGCGCATGATGGAGGTTTCACTGAAGCGACGGGTATCTGGGCGGATTGGGAAACTCCAGAATGAATGAGCAGCCATTCACGTTGACCGATCAGAACTGGTTTGCCGTGAGCGAACCGAGTCTCGGGGTCTTCGCGATTTGTGAACCGCTTCATGCCGAAACGGTGCTGTCCTACCTGGTGTGCGGAACTCGGCGTGCGCTATTGATCGACACCGGAATGGGTGTGGGCAACATCGCGGATGTTTTGAACAGGCTGACTGACTTGCCGTTGAGCGTGGTCAACAGTCATTCCCACTGGGACCACGTTGGCGGGAATGCACTTTTCGAGTCGGTGCAGACTCATCAGGCCGAAATTGCTGGTATGGATGCCGAAGTGCTCGCCAGCGCGTTGCGGAGGGCAATGACTCCTGAACAGCTGCGTGGACCCTTGCCAGATGGCGTGGTGGCGGGACATTTGAGTCTCGACCCGGGAACTGTAGGATCGACGCTACATGGTGGCGAGCGTTTTGATCTTGGCGACCGGGAAATCGAGGTTCTTTTCTGTCCGGGACACTCTCCGGGGTTGCTGGCATTTATCGACGAAGCGAACGGCGTTCTGTTCAGCACGGATGTTGTCTATCC
>JBGTJM010000520.1:0-13405 GCA_041745115.1 Thermomicrobiales bacterium | reverse complement strand
GCTTACGAGCTGGCCCAGCGAGGAATCAAGACTTTGCTTCTCGAGCGAGGTGAACTCGCGTCGATGGCGTCCGGGTGGACCCTTGGAGGAGTCCGGCAATCTGGCCGGCATCCTGCCGAGCTCCCACTTGCCAAGGCAGCAATCAACCGATGGTCGAGCCTGTCTCAGGAGCTTGGCAGCGGCGTTGAGTATCGCCAAGGCGGGAACATTCGGCTCGCCCGCAACCCGGATGAGGACGAGCGCATCGTTGGGGTCGTCGAATCGACCCGAGCTGCAGGAATTTCCATTGAATACCTACCTGATCAGGCGACAGTAACTCAGCTCGCTCCCGCGTTGTCGGGAACCATCTACTCAGGGTCTTTCTGTCCCACAGATGGTCACGCCAATCCGACGGCGACGGTTTCGGCATATGCAGTCGCGGCGTCCGCCTTGGGCGCGAGCATTGCAACCAGCGTCGAGGTTACCGGCATTGAACTTGTTGGCGGTCGCGTGTGCAGCGTGACAACGCGAGAGGGCCGAATTTCCTGCGATCGATTGATTGTTGCAGCCGGTGTCTTCACTGCAGAACTGTTGTCGCCTTTGGGTCTCACGTTGCCACTGTCGATCAGGATGGTGCCAGTCTTCCAGACTGTCGCTGAAGAACCATACCTCGAGCCCGTTGTTGGTGTGGCAACAAGCGATCTGGCGGCTCGTCAGGAGGCCAGTGGCTGCCTCAGACTCTCCGGTGGTGGGCAGAACTGGAATCCGAGGCTGCATTCACTGCGAGATTCCACAGAGTCAGTGCAGCCAACTCCGGGCGATCTGGCAGAGGTCACCGTGAGGGCGATACAGGTCCTGCCGCGTTTTGAGACGATGCGCATTCGGCGAGTCTGGGGTGGGCTTATCGATCAGACTCCTGATGGACTCCCCGTCTACTCGTCCGCAACGGGGGTTGGAGGGCTCGTAATCGCCGCGGGTTTTTCTGGACATGGTTTTGGCATTGGACCGGTCAGCGGCGAGATTCTTGCTGGCCTGGCGACGGAAGAAACGACGAGCCACCCGATCAATGATTTCAGGTTCGATCGCTTCGAAAATGGAACTGGTGCTGACTCTTCTGAACTGCATGGATGAACGCTGAACGGATGAGTGCTTCGCTGCCATGTGCCGGACAATTACCGGCCCTATTGAATACTTATCGTGAGATGATTTTGTTGTCCAGTTGACATTGGGTGGTATGGTCTTACGTATCACCAGGCCGTGACGGTCCTCTTTTGCCGCTGCCACGCGGCGATGTCTCAACACTATTCAGAACCTGTTTGGTGGTTGACTGAGTCAGTTTGAGGGCCACCAGGGGCCGAACTATTTCGGAGTCCCGGTGATGGACTTTGCACGCATTCACAGAGAGGTGCATACCATGATGAAACTGAAACGCGGCAGAAACCTGCTCCTGGCTGCGGCAGCCATGCTGCTGGTTGTGCAGGCTATTGCCATGACGCAACCGACAGTTGCACAGGATCGACCTACGCTCCGATTTGGTGTGAATGCGGGCGATCTAAATACGCTCGATCCTCATTTCGCTTCAGGAACACAGGACCGAACCGTTGTGGACATGATTTTTAACGGGCTGGTGCGGTTCCAGCCGGGAAACTCGAATGTGATCGAGGCCGACATCGCAACCGAGATTCCCGAGCCCGTAATGGATGGCGAAACACAAGTCTGGACATTCACGCTTCGTGAAGACGTGATTTGCCATCCATGGTCCGGTGGTGAGTCTTATCAACTGACGGCGGATGACGTCGTGTATTCCCTTGAAAAGTCAGCTAATCCCGATAGCTCGGGATACTCAGCCGACTACCGCGGCATGAGCGTCGAGAAAATCGATGACTTCACAGTCGCCATTTCACTTGAAAGTGCGCTGTCTGAGACGCTGTTTCTTCCAAAGGTTGCCAACTACAACGGCGGATTCGTTGTTTGCGCCCAAGCCGTGGAAGATCTCGGAATCGATGGCTTCAACACGGAGCCAGTCGGGACTGGACCATTTCGGTTCGATTCATACACTCCGCAGACCAGCGTGAACCTGGTCGCAAATGACGAGTATTTCCGAGGCGCCCCCCAGTTAGGGGGAGTAGAGATTCGATACATGTCGGATACTGCGAGCCGAGAGATTGCCCTGCAGTCCGGGGAGCTCGATGCAGCGGCTGGTTTGACAGAGGCTCAGTGGGTCGAGCGTATCAATTCCGAAGGAAACCTCATCGCCGATGTCTTTGGTCCAGGTGAAGTAGCGTTCGTGACGATCAATGTCGAGCACGAGCTGCTTTCCGATCCACTGATCCGGCAGGCGATCGCCCATGCGATAAACCTGGAAGAACATCAGGCTCTCTATGGTTCGCCTGTAGCTGAGATTATCTCATCCGTAATCCCAGAACCGTTCATGCCGGGTGGGCTGACGCAGGAAGAAGCGGAAGCGGCAGGCGCGCTGTTCGAATACAACCCTGAAGGTGCGCGGGAGCTGCTCGCCGAGGCAGGCTATCCGGATGGATTGACCATCAGTGTTGTCACCAGCGAGATGGCCGCGTATCGCTCCAACTACGAAGTTTTGCAAGCTGAGCTTAGCGATGTTGGGATCACGCTCGAGATCGAGGTGGTTGACCATGCAACCATGCACTCTCAGATTCGCGAGGCTGTGAACCCGATCGTGATCTACGTGGCGTTCCGACCGAACGCCGATGTGTACCTGACGCAGTTCTTTTACTCCGATTCGATCGTAGTGACTGGCGCGGCGCCGGTCACCAACTTCAGCCACTATTCGGCGATCGATGACCTCATTCTGCAGGCTCGAACTGAAACCGATCCAGCAGTCCAAGAAGACCTCTGGAAGCAGGCGAGTATCCAGATTCAGACCGATGTCGCGGCGATCCCGCTGCACTTCCAGAATCAGGTCTACGCCCGAACCGCGAATGTCGACTACGGGCACGAGCTGGTTTCTGTGCTCGCGCTGTACCCTGGAATCGACGAAACCACGACCTTATCGTCATAGCGCAAATCTTGCCATGGAGGACGGTCGCTTGACCGTCCTCCCGGCCGGCCACTGGCACGATCTGTGCGTCATCGCACAGATCGTTGCCGTTTGCCTTCGCAGGCCATCTGTTGCCAGTCTGATCTGCCGAGGGTAGGAATCCGACATATGTTGAGACACATTGTCAGACGGTTGCTGCTCGCCATTCCGACCTTGCTTGCAGTATTCACCGTCATCTTCATTATCGTAAGAGTGGCACCGGGCGATCCAGCCACCGCCGTTTTGGGGGACACCGCTTCGAAAGAGGCGGTAGACGCGCTGCGCGAGAGGATGGGGCTGAACGAGCCCCTGTGGCGACAGTACGTGGTGTTCCTGGGCGACCTGGCCAGAGGAGATCTGGGCAACTCACTGAAGACCAGCCAGCCAGTGTGGACTCAGATTCGCAGTGCCTTGCCTCATACTCTCGAACTCACCCTGGCCGCGACGCTCATTGGTCTGGTCACCGGTATTCCGGTAGGTGTCATCACAGCTGTCAAACGAAATAAAGCACCTGACTACATTGGACGCGTCGTGTCCCTGGTCGGACTCTCTCTGCCATCGTTCTACCTGGGCATATTGCTGATGTACTTTTTTGCGGTCCGGTTGGACTGGCTGCCGGCTGTCGGAGCACCGCCTCTGAACGATATTGGGCGAAACCTCAGGCATCTGATTTTGCCAGCTCTCACACTTGGTCTCATCGAAACTGCGTACATCTCGAGAATGACCCGATCGGCGATGATTGCAGTTCTTTCAGATGACTATATTCGTACCGCACGAGCCAAAGGTCTGCAGGAGCAGGCTGTCCTCTACAAGCACGCCTTGCGAGCTGGATTGATCCCAGTTGTGTCACTCGTTGGCATTTTCGCCATTAGTTTGATCGGCTCGTCGGTGCTGGTCGAAGAGGTCTTCGCCAGGCCTGGTCTGGGCAAACTGATGGTTGGAGCGACCAAGCAGAAAGACTACACCTCGTTGCAATCGATCATGGTGGTCTATGCCTTCATTATCGTCATCATTAATCTGATCACAGACATTCTGTATACGTGGGTTGATCCGCGGGTCAGGTACGCATGATGCAGAAACCGGTCACTACACGGGCTTTTGCGCAGGAAGCACGCCTATGAGCGCTTCGGCAGGAACTCTTGCAGACGCTGATGGGCAGGCACCCCACGGCTACGTTTCAGCCCGGCGACGGAGCTTGCGGTCGTTCATGCGAAACCGCACGGCAGTGGTAGGCATAGTGCTGATCGGCGCACTGCTGCTGATAGCGGTGTTTGCTCCCTTTATTGCACCGCACGACCCGCTCGATCAAAGTGTTCGGGATCGACTCGCACCCCCAAGCACTGACTATCCACTGGGCCGAGATGATAAGGGACGTGATATTTTCTCCCGAGTTATTTTTGGCACCAGGATCGCCCTGCAGGTCGGTATTCTCTCGGTCGTTCTTGGTGGAGGGCTGGGTACGCTGATCGGAGTTTCAGCGGCGTATTTCGGCGGCAAAATCGACAGCGCTCTGATGCGATTGACCGACGTGCTTCTCTCGTTCCCAGACCT
This sequence comes from Thermomicrobiales bacterium, assembly GCA_041745115.1. Taxonomy (GTDB): domain Bacteria; phylum Chloroflexota; class Chloroflexia; order Thermomicrobiales; family UBA6265; genus JAHBVL01. Next base: position 8,820 of record JBGTJM010000520.1, on the reverse strand, counting down.
GATTACTGGATTGCTGGTACTCGCAGTCCTTGGACCGGGTCTGAACAAGATGATCATCGCGATCGGGCTCACAATTGCGCCCCGATTTGCAAGGATCTCCTATGGACCCACGTTGTCGCTCAAGAACCGCGATTTCGTCGATGCTGCCAGGACCGTCGGAGTTGGCGATGCGCGACTCGTGAGAGTACATCTCCTGCCGAATCTTCTTGGTGAGCTGCTGGTGTTTGCGAGTCTCTGGACCGCCTCAGCGATCCGTCTGGAAGCGAGCTTGAGTTTTATCGGGCTCGGGGTTCAGCCACCAACTCCGACGTGGGGCCAGATGATCCGGGAAGGAACGCTGTATCTGACGACCGTCCCCTGGTACTCACTCGGTCCTGGGCTGGCGCTTCTCATTGCCGTATTGGCGTTCAATCTGGTCGGCGATGGATTCCTTGATGCGCTGGACCCGAAGTCCAGGTAACACTCGCTGGGCCGATTCAGCGGTTCTCCTGCTCTCGAAGTTTTCTGCTTTCGGCACGCAGGAGGTCCAGGAAAGCCTGCATAGTTGGACCCAGCCGCTCGCCGGCTGCGTCTAGCGTCACCAGTGTCGTACCTTTCTTGCCGACATCCAGCCTGGCAGCCACCTCGCCAGTAACTCTGGGCAGCTCCCCTTCACGCCCGCCCATGACAAACATTTGATTCGGGCGGCCGGTGAGCGCTGCTTTGTATCCATGTTCTCGGAAGAAGAGCGTAGCGAGCTTGAGCACGTCTTCCGGAGACATCCTTGTGACCGCCTTCTTCTGAACGGCAGTCCGCTTGAGCTCGTTGTCGTATCGCTGATGGTCCATCGAAACAAGCCTTTTAGTAAGACGATGCGAGGTCCAGAGTTTCGCCGGGTTTCAACGGAATGCACTTCGATTGGGTTCGGGACTCTACGGCGCTTTTGAACGCATCTGCATCCTGGACGATCGGAGGAAATGTGTTGAAGTGGCAGGGAATCACAACTTCTGGCTCGAGCAGAGACACAGCTCGCACGGCATCCTGCGGGCCCATCGTGTAGTGGTCACCGATTGGCAGCACTGCGATATCAATGCCTTCTTCGCCAATCAACTTCAGGTCAGAGAAGAGACCCGTGTCTCCGGCGAAGTAGATCGTTTTTCCGGAAAATCGAACTACGAAGCCGGCCGGAACTCCTGGGGCGACGAAGTCTCCGTTTACGCTGTACGAAGACGTATGCCACGCTGGAACGAATTTCGCAGATCCCCCTGCAAATGCGATTGTCCCACCATGATTGCCTCCGTTGGCAGTCGTGACGCCCTGTGAACCCAGCCATACGGCCAGTTCGTAGGTTGCGATCACCTCTGCCCCGGTCCGCATCGCGATTCCGAGTGCATCGCCGACGTGATCGTTGTGGGCGTGAGTCAGCAAGATGGTCTGAGGTGAGAAATCTTCAGGCGCGAAGGTTGCCACCGGATTTTCCGATATGAAAGGATCGACCAGTACTGAGTGTCGATCGTCGAAGAGGTGAAATGCTGAATGTCCAATGTATGTCAGATGAGCCAATGTGTCTGCCTCCATTTCTAGGACGCCGGTCCGGAGTACACAACGTCTCCTTCGAGTATCGTGTGATCGATCTTCGTCTTGCCAATTTCATCTGATGGCACCTGTTCAAGGTCGGTTTCGAATACGGCGACGTCGCCCAACATGCCCGGAGCAAGCGTCCCTTTCAACGACTCCTCAAATGACGCATAGGCTCCGTTCACGGTATAGGCTCGCAATGCGTCCTGCAAACTGATCGCCTCTTCTGGCCATACTGCCTCTCCGGAGATGTCGCGGCGGGTCATCATCGTCTGGAGGCCAGTCGTCGCCGAGACAGGCACAACCGGCGCATCGGTGCTTGCCGCTGCAACAATTCCATATCTCTGAAATGTTGCCATTCCGTATGCATGTCTGAGACGTTTCATGCCAAGATTTCGAACGTAGCTCTCCCGGAAGTAGTGTAGAAACGACGTTCCGGGTATGGGTATCACGCCAAGGCTGGCAATGCGCTGGATCGTGGCCTCGTCGACGATCGAGCAGTGCTCGATGCGGTGCCGAGGATCTGGTCGAGGGTATGCTCGCTGGGCCTCCTCGTATCCATCCAGAATAACGTCAATCGCTGCATCTCCGATGGCGTGGATTCCCAGCTGAAATCCAGCGCGGTGCGCCTGCAAGATTCTGGCCTTCATTTCCTGAGGATCCTGCATCCAGAGTCCCACCGAGCCGTCTGTGCCCAGATATGGATCCCGCATACGGGCCGTGTGTCCACCGATACTGCCGTCGCTGAACAATTTTGCAGGTCCAATTCTGAGTCGATCGTTGCCAAACCCTGTGCGAATCCCCAGGGAAATCAGGCTCTCGAGACTGACATCGATGATCATCATCAGATAGGTGCGCACTGGCAGGATGTTCTGTTGCCAGGCAGCCTGGTACGCAGCAAGTTCCTCTGCACGGAAAATTCCCGCTTCCGCTGTGCTGGTCACACCCGTCGCAAGAAAAGCACTGCCACCGAGTCTGAGTGCCTCAACCATTTGCTCGCGGCCCGGCTGACCCACGTTGGCTCGGACCGATTCGTAGGCTGTCTCCCTCAGGACTCCGGTTGGATCACCGGACGCGTCCCGATCGATTGAGCCTCCTTCCGGATCAGGGGTATTCCGATCGACACCTGCGATTCTCAACGCGGCACTGTTTGCAACTCCAATGTGGTGGCACGCACGGATTAGCAACATCGGGTGATCCGGGGAGATTGCGTCAAGGTCGTGACGTGTGGGATGTCTTCGGTCTGCTAGCCGGCCCTGGTCGTATCCTCGCCCCACGATCCAGCCGCCGCGATTGGTCACAGCGACTTTCTTGCGAATTGACTCAACGATTTCAGCGATCGATGAACATGGTGGATTCGCTATGTCGACATCTGCCAGCGCCAACCCGACAGCCATGGGGTGGGAGTGGGCATCGTTGAGGCCCGGTGTTGCAGTGCGGCCCCGAAGGTCGATTGCCTCAACACCGGGGCCAGTCGAATGCCTGACCTCCTCATCGCTGCCAGTAGCAACGATTCGGCCCTGTCTTATTCCAATTGCAGAAACGCGGGGATTCTGACGATCCATTGTCAAGATCGACCCGTTGTAAAGAACGAGATCACCAGCCATTTCATTGCCTTCTGCTGCAAATGCGACGAATCGAGTCTCTTGCGATGGTCATGTGTCATTGCCGATCTGGCAAATGAACTCCCGACCGCGCTCCATATCCTGCCACATCGCAGCCGGAAGGACCGTAGACTTGGTGCCGGGCGTCACGGTTCCGGTTTGCCAATTTTGGTCTGATCGTGACTGGGGTGCCTCAGCATTCAAATGAGATTGTCAGTTCCTGGTTGTTGCGGAAGAAAAGGAGCGTTCGTGAAGCTGCGGCAGGACAGGGTCATCGGCTGTTTGCTGGGAATGGCTATTGGCGATGCGCTGGGCATGCCATTTACCGGATTGACCGCCAATGAGATCGACGGACTAGGCCTGGTGGGCAGCGAGTACCGGTCCAGGATGTTCGAGGATGGCACGGAGTTGAAAGCCGGTGAATTCACGGACGAGAGTGAGGGTGCTCTTTGCGTCGTGGAGTCCTTTACGGCGAATACTGGCGCGCTGGATGTCGACAACATTCGGGCGAGATTACAAATCCTGGCTCGCGGAGAGTCGCATCGATGGATGAACCAAAGCACGCTGACGCATCTGCAGCATCTGGATGAGCACGACACACATGCCAGCCTGGACGAGTCTGACGTCGGGCCCGATGTTGCAATCAGAGGAGTTCCACTCGGTCTGATTCATGCGGGAAGAGAAACGTACGATCCGGATCAGCTGATTGCTGATGCGCGGACGCTTGCCGAGGTGACCCATCCGGGTGACGTGGCTGCTGCATCAGTAGCGCGAGTCGCAGCGCGTGTTCGTTCGCTTGCTCTCGAAGCTCCGGGGGACCGTCATAGCGAATTGAGGATCGAACATCCAGTCGAAGATGCATTTGCAATAGGGAGCCTGATTGACGAAGCGTACCTGGCGTATGCTGATTCAGAGGACTTCTCAGATGCAGTGAATCGGGCCACACGGGCAGGTGGATCGACCGATGGTCGCGGTGCTTTGACCGGAGCGTTCGCGGGAGCAGCCCTGGGCACCAGTGGGATTCCGCAACAGCTGATCGATGGGCTGGAAGGGCGTGTCTACATCATGCTTGCGGCACCGTGGTTCTTTCAAACGATTCAGCTAAGGGGAGCATTTGGCGGTAAAGTCGGATCGATGTGATATGCAGATTGCAGTCATGTTTCTCGATTCGACTCAACTATTAGCAGTCACTCCAGATGAGTGCTAAACTGAGCGACTGTGCTGGCCGGGATTGAGGACTGGCAACATCCCGACGGTGGAACTGACCGGGGGACGAGGGCGAGTCATTCAGTTGGTGGGCCATTTTGGGACTGACAAGACGACGAGAGGCATGAGTGGCTGAGCGGACGACACAGAAGCGCGATTACTACGATGTCCTTGGAGTAGCGCGAAGCGCATCGAGCGATGACCTTCGCAAGGCATATCGAAAGCTGGCCCGGGAGTATCACCCGGATGTCAACAACAACGACGGTGCCGAGGACCGATTCAAGGAAATCAACGAAGCGTACGAGGTGCTGTCGGACAATAACCGTCGGGCTCAGTACGACCGATTCGGACACGCTGCCAGTGGGGCTTCTGGTGGTGGTGATCCTTTCGGGTTCGGGGCTTCGACATTTGGCGACATTTTTGAGACGTTCTTTGGGGGGTCGACTTCAGGCAGGCGGCGCTCTTCCGTTATCAAGGGCCAGGATCTGCAGGTGACCATCGACCTGGATTTCGAGGAGGCCGTTTTCGGTGCCGAGAAAGAGGTCGAGATCACCAGGCTCGAGAACTGCGAAGGCTGCAATGGCACGCGGATGAAAGACGGCAAAGATGCGCCGCAGTGCGAGACCTGTGGTGGCAGTGGCGAAGTAAGACGAGTACAGCAGACGATCCTCGGTCAGTTCATGACGTCAGCTGCGTGTTCGAGCTGCAATGGCGAAGGGGTTCGGGTTACGGATCCGTGCCCTCGTTGCCGAGGCAAAGGGCGCGTGACACACGCGAGGCGGATTTCAGTTTCGGTGCCGTCTGGAATCGACGAGAGCGCAACTTTGCGACTCTCCGGCCAGGGAGAAGCCAGCCCGAACAACGGTCCGGCGGGAAACCTGTTTGTCAAGGCTCGCATCAAGCCACATGCCTATTTCACGCGGCAAGGCAAGACCATCCAACTGCAAGTGGGGGTCAATATCGCACAGGCGATTCTCGGAGATGAGATCGAGCTGCAGACGCTCGATGGACCGGTTGCCTTCAAGCTGCCGCAGGCGACTCAATCAGGCCAGCAGTTCAGGCTCAAAAACAAAGGCGTGCCTGATATGCGCGGCGGAGACCGAGGCGACCAGATTGTGACCATCCATGTCATTATCCCCAGAGAGCTCACTGCAGAGCAGCGCTCTCTGGTGGAGCAACTGGGCGATACGCTGGGAAGCGACCTGCAACCGCAGCCCACGCATCGGGGATTCTTCGACAAAGTCAAGGACGCGCTTGGCGTTTGAGCGCCGAGTTACAAGCTGTCGTGAAGTTCCAGTCGGGAGTTCAGGTTTAGCCAGTGCTATTATTGAATCGCTGGCTCCGCCGGCCGTTTCTCCCGATCCGCTGGGCGGATTTCTTCATTATTGGCGGGTAGTGAAATGGTATCACACGGGTCTTTGGAACCCATATTCCAGGTTCGAATCCTGGCCCGCCAGCCTATCGACAACTTGAAGCTTACAGAGTCGGTTCATGCCTAGTCGCTCGGAACGCGGTGACCAAACGCGCTCAGGACTGGCTGTGATCGTGCTTGCAGCGGGAGCGGGCACGCGAATGCGGTCGGAGCTACCCAAGCCGCTTCATACCGTGGCCGGGTTGCCGATGTTGGAGTTTGTGCTTCGGGCAGCGGCTGCGCTCCATCCTCAGGAACTGGTGGTTGTCGCCAGTCGTGAGCTGGCCAGCCGGCTTGATGTAGACGGGCTGCGGTTGCATGGCGATCCACATATCGTCGTGCAGGATCCGCCGAGAGGGACAGGCGACGCTGTTGCAGTTGGCCTCGCGGCCGCAGGTGATTCCAATCACGCGCTGATTGTCTATGCGGATCATCCTCTTGTCGCCACAGATGACCTCGCAGCGCTGATAAACGAAGTGATGCCAACTCAGGCGCGGATCGGCCTGATCACCTGCGAAGTCGAGAACGCCGCGGGGTACGGGCGCATCGCAAGAGATGATGCCGGATCGATCGTCGGAATCATTGAGCAAATCGACGATGAGCCTTCCAAGCGAGCTGGTAAGACCGAGATCAACAGTGGCATCCAGCTGCTCGATATTGCCTGGGCCATTCGTGCGCTACCGAGGGTGGTCCCGCATCCCACCAAGAACGAAGTCTTTCTGACCGACCTTGTGGGCATTGCCGTGGGGGACGATGGCCCGTTAGCCGTTGTTAGCGTTCAGGGCTCCAGCAATGCTCTTGAAGGCGTCAACGACAGGGCCGATCTGGCGCGAGTCGACTCGATCATGCGTGACGAGCTTCGACGACAGCACATGCTCGGTGGTGTGACGATGATCGGCGCGGACTCGATCATGATCGACGCAGATGTGGAGATCGGTCCTGACACAACGCTGCTTCCGGGAACCTATTTACAGATGGGCAGTGTGGTGGGCCCGGGCTGTGTCATCGGCCCGAATTCTCGAATCGATTCCAGCGTGATAGGAGCGAACAGTGCAGTGGAATCATCAGTAGTGCGCTCCTCCGCAATTGGTGACGGGTGCCATGTCGGTCCCTTTTCCCATATTCGGGGCGGTACGTTGATCGATGAATCGGTCCATGTTGGCAACTTCGTCGAGGTGAAGAACACGCGAATACGCCCGAACACCAGAGTGGGTCATGTGAGCTATCTGGGTGACGCGTCAATTGGCTCGAACACGAACATCGGGGCAGGCACGGTGACCTGCAACTTCGACGGGCAGGACAAGCATCGGACCGAGATTGGTTCGAATGTATTCATCGGGAGTGACACAATGCTGGTCGCACCTGTGACAGTGGGAGATGGGGCAGCCACGGGAGCTGGTTCGGTGGTAACCAAAAATGTGGCGATGGATTCTGTCGTCGTTGGTGTTCCTGCCAGGCCAATCCGAAAGCGAAGAACATCGATTAGCAGGTCGACCAAGGGAAGCGAAGGCTGATTTGGACGGGCGGCTCCAGCTGTTTACCGGAAACGCTCACCCGCAGCTTGCTCAGGATATCGTGAGCGCTCTCGATATCCCATTGGGGCGAGCACTGGTCGGAAGCTGGAAGAACGGGGAAACACGGATCAAGCTCGAAGAGAGTGTTCGAGGTTCTGATGTCTTTGTCATTCAGTCGCTCTGCCACCCGGTCAATCATCACATCATGGAACTCCTCCTGATGATCGACGCGTTTCGCCGAGCTTCCGCTGATCGAATCACAGCGGTGATTCCTTATTTCGGGTACGCCAGACAGGAGAAGAAGACCTCAGGGCGCGAACCGATTTCAGCCAAACTGGTTGCGAATATGCTTGTCACCGCTGGAGTTGAGCGCGTTCTGACACTCGATTTGCATGCGCCGGCAATCGAAGGGTTTTTCGATATTCCCGTCGATCACTTGCGAGCAACGCCCCTGCTTGCGCGGCGCTATATGAAGAGCGCCAGGAGCCCGATTGTGGCAGTGAGCCCGGACGCTGGTGGAGTAAATCGCGCGGAAGATTTTCGGATGCGAGTCGGCGGATCGCTAGCCATCATATCAAAGCAGCGTCCGAATGCTGATGAAACCGAAGTCCTGGAAATGGTTGGCGATGTGACCGGCAAACCGGTTGTGATCGTCGATGACATGATCTCAACTGCCGGCACACTCACGCTCGCTGCCGAGTTGCTCGGATCTCGAGGCGCATCCGCGATTGATGCAGCTGCGACCCATGGCGTTTTCGCAGGTGACGCATTGGAGCGCATGGCGGCTTCGCCAATCTCACGTATTCTGGTGACCGACAGCGTTCCCCTGCCATCTTCTTCGAGCCCGATCAATCTCGAGGTCGTGACAGTTGCGCCTATGCTGGCGGAGGCAATCATGCGGATCCACAACGACATGTCAGTCAGTGCTCTTTTCTCCTGACACGAGCCCACCGGCCGCAAATCGTATCCTCGGAAGCCCGCTCATCGAGCTGGAAAGCGTCACCTCGACGATGGATGAGGTGGCATCTCGGATGGCCGGAGCTGCAGAGGGCCTCACCGTCATCGCGAATCACCAGACCACAGGTCGCGGACGTGGCGGGCGACAGTGGATCGATGCATCAGGAGCATCCTTGCTCTTTTCGACTCTGCTTCGGCCAAATATTGACATACATGACTTCGAGAAGTTTCCAGTGTTGCTCGGGGTGGGAATTGCCGAGGCTATCGAAGCAACAACAGGAGTCGAGACCAGTCTCAAGTGGCCAAACGATGTCCTTGTTGGTGGGCGCAAGCTGGCTGGCACGCTTGTGTCCACCCGAATCGCCGGCGGCGCGGTGACGTCTGCAGTGTTCGGAGTGGGGGTCAATCTCATTCGATCGGCACCGGCCAGTTTGCCGGAAACCGCCATTGCCCTGGAAGAGGTCGCGGGTCGGATCGTTTCACAGAAGCAGCTTCTCGAGTCAATCCTTCATCATACGAGTCACATCTATTCGCAACTTCTCGGCGGCGACGGAAAAGCAATTCTCAGCAG
>JBGTJM010000519.1:0-2463 GCA_041745115.1 Thermomicrobiales bacterium | reverse complement strand
GATCGATGATCCGCACCACGCCGCCTTGGACCAGTTCCTTCATTGCTGGAATGATTTCACCGGAAAACTGGTTTCCCGGAAATTTGATCACCACGAATTCAATCGGACCGTATGCCATCGTGACTCCCTTCGTGAACATGTTGCAGATCCACCGATGCTTCTGCGCCGCAAATCTGGTCCAGCTATGTAGTCATCCACCTCGTGATTGAAAGGCTTCCCTCATAGTGTATCGACGCTGGCTTGTGCCGACGTAGTCCAAAAGGAGTAATTCCGATCGCACTGTGGCGCAATTATGGCGAATGGGCCGTCTCAGCTAACGTCCGCTGCGGAAGCTGAGGGTTATCAGCGTCGCTGGATTCTCAAAAGGGTTCTCCAGCAATCGCTGCGTGCCGGGAGTATATTGGCGGAACGCGACTGTTCCGCCGGTGGCGATGAAACGCGGGTCGCCGATCGGCACCGATTCGCCAGGCGGAATCGTGGATGACTCCAGCTCTCCTGCCTGGACATGGATCGATTCGAGACCATCGATCGGATACGGGTCTGAAGACGATCCAGGTTCGAGGACACGGCGGCCGATAACCGCTTCGATATCGCCGTCGCCCAGCGTTTTCCAGGCATCGTAGATGGCGACGCTGAGGCGGGTACTCATTTCTTCAGGCAGTTCTGGTGTGAAGGTGCCCTCGTCGCGGTCGAGACTGGTGATCGATGCGCCGAAGATCGTGATGGGTTCTGTACCATCGTTGCGAAGATCACCGAATGCGAGAGCGTCCGGGTAAATGGCAGCGTCACCGGTTCCAAGTATGACATCCGTTTCGGGTTCAACTTCCTCATCAACTCCAGTCGCGCGGCGAACGATGAACGGGCGATCGAGCGAGATCGAGTAGGCACCAGACATGATGACTTCCGCCGCCGTTCCTTCCTTTATCGTCTCTCCACTGCAGCCGCAGTACGGGCCGGGCAGATACGTCAGCGACTGGCCCGGATCGAGGATGATGCGGTAGAACGCGCCCTGGGCCTTGCCGTCCGGCTGCCAATCGCGTCGAAACGTCATGTCGAGCAAGGTGCCTTCCGACTGCGATTCTGGCGTCTGGGCAACTGCGGGATCGGGTACGGTGGCAACCTGCACTCCGAGCGCGACCGTAGCAGCCGATCCAACCAAGAGTTCACGTCGATTGAGTAGCATGGTGGCGAGATGTCCTTTCCGCGAGATCACGTCCGATCGATCCCACAAGTGAACTCTGTCGCATAGATGATCCGGCGTCAATGCTGCACCTGGCCGAACGACTCGATCATGTGTGGTGCAGAATCGCACGAGGTAGCTAAGTGGCACACATTTTGCATCTAGCCAGCGACTGGCCGCCGGATTCTGTTGCCAGGAACTTCGTATTCGCACGATCATACTGACGCATATCTCGTTTGGTGTGCTTTATTGCTGCTGGACAGCAGTGTAGCGACGAGACGAGTCTTCACTTTGCCGGTTCAGGGGATCACCAAACTGGATCGACCCGACGCAGCCCGGGAGACAATCGTCGATCAATGACTGAGCCTGATACGATATGTTGGAAGCAAAATGTCTGAACCTGAGATCGAACTCCCACAACCTGAGAACGCACAGCAGGTTACAACTCCAGCCCCGGCGGCACCCGTGATCAAACCTCCCCGGCAACCTCGAGACTCGACGACACTGGTCTGGTGGAGCAATGCGTTCCTGGGCGCCACGGCGATCACGCTGGCTTTCGGCGCGCTAGCAACCGTGTGGTTCCTGGCAAAGCCTCTGATGCTCGTGTTTGCGGCGATTGCCATTGGCGAAGCGCTTTCTCCCCTGGTAGCACGGCTGGAGCAGCGGATCCCTCGGACTCTCTCTATTGGTCTGGTGTACGCGGCATTTGTCGGACTGCTTGCCGCGCTTGGCTGGTTCATCTGGCCCCGACTTTCGCGGCAGGTCGATGATGTCTCGGACATCGTGCCGCGTCTCGCAGAGGAAATCCCGGAGTTTGCGCAGCGGTGGGATCCGACGGAGGACGGCGCGCTGGTCGAAGCAGCTCAACAGAATGTGGATCAGATTGGCGGGTTCCTGCTTTCGGTACCGGTGACGGTGGTGTCATCTGTCGTTCATGTGGTGCTGGTGCTGGTGCTGTCGGGATACTGGCTGGTGACCTCTCCGTCGCTCGGCCGGTTCTTCCGCAGTCTGTTTCCGGACGAATCGTTGCCAAAAGTCGATGATGTGATGGGGAAACTTCAATCGTCGGTCGGAGGGTACGTTCGCGGGCAGGCGATCGTGGCCCTGGCGGTTGGCGCGATCACGTATGTCGGGCTGGTGATCATCGGTGTCGAATATGCGATTGTGCTGGCGATCATTGCCGGGATCGGCGAAGTCTTCCCGGTAGTCGGGCCGATCGTTGCGGCGATACCGGCACTTGGGGTGGCGCTTGCTGAATCGCCCGCTCAGGCAGTGCAGGTGGC
>JBGTJM010000518.1:0-6889 GCA_041745115.1 Thermomicrobiales bacterium | reverse complement strand
CAACGTCTTCAGCCTCGAAGAACTCGAAGCATGGGTGGGCAGAGGTAAGCGGGCAGCGGGAACGGACAGTCTGACGTTTGTCACGGAGCCCAAGATCGACGGACTGGCAATAGCCCTTACCTACGAAGAGGGTTTGCTCGTACGAGGAGCAACCCGCGGCGACGGCACGATCGGCGAGAACGTTACCGACAACCTTCGTACCGTTCGATCGATTCCGCTTCGTCTCCGCCAAAGCGACTCCCATCCCGTTCCAGCCAGAATCGAGGTGCGCGGCGAAATCTACATGCGAAAGGCGGACTTCGATCGACTGAATAACCGAATCGTCGACGCCGGAGGCGACCCCTTCATGAACCCCCGCAACTCGGCTGCCGGATCACTCCGCCAGATCGATCCAAAGATGACCGCATCCCGGCCACTGAGCTTCTTTGCATGGGACATCGGATATGTGGAGGGCGGTGAACGTCCTGACTCTCACTTCGACACGTTGAGCATGCTGAAGCAGTTCGGATTTCGCATCACACTCGATCCTGCCCGCGCTGACACCATCGAAGCCGTCTGGAATGCCTGCCAGCAGTGGCTGCTCCGCCGGGATGACTTGCCATTCGAAATTGACGGAGTGGTCATCAAGGTCGACTCATTCCGGTTGCAGGAGGAAATGGGCGTCGTTTCGCGCGAGCCACGATGGGCCACAGCATTCAAGTTTCCGGCTATTCAGAAAACAACGGTGCTGAAGGACATCGAGATCACCGTCGGACGCACCGGCACGCTCAACCCAACGGCGATCCTCCAGCCAGTCAACATCGGAGGTGTCACGGTCAAACGGGCAACACTGCACAACGAAGACGAGATCGCCCGGAAAGACATTCGTATAGGCGACACCGTCGTAGTCCAGCGCGCCGGTGATGTCATTCCCCAGGTCGTAATGGTTGTGGCTGAAAAGCGGACAGGTAGTGAGCAGGTGTACGAGATGCCCGCCCACTGCCCGGTCTGCGGTGCCACGACCCGTCGTGATCCCGACGAGGCCATGCGCTACTGCACCAATGCTGCCTGTCCGGCCCAGCTGCGTGAACAGCTTCACCATTTCGTATCACGTGGAGCGATGGACATCGTGGGTATGGGGTCAAAACTCACCGACCGATTTGTCGATCTCGGCTGGGTTTCAAATGCTGCCGACCTGTTCACGCTCGACTGGGACGAGGTCGCGAACCTCGAGGGGCTCGGAGAAAAGAGCGCAGCCAATTTGAAAGGCGCCGTCGAGATTGCAAAGCAGCGTCCCTTGTCGCGCCTTCTCAACGCCATCGGTATTCGGCACGTCGGTGAACGCACAGCGACGCTCCTGGCCCGGCGGTTTGGCTCCATAGACGCCCTGAAGGCCGCATCACCAGACGAAATTCGGTCCATCCCCGGAATAGGCGATGTCCTCGCCCAAAGCATTTACGACTTTTTTCAGGAGCCCGCAAATCTCGAGATACTGAACAGGCTGAGAGCTGCGGGAGTGCAGATGGCCGATAATCCCTCAACTCCCTTCGATTCCCAGGAACTGAGCGGAAAAACGTTCGTGATTACCGGCAGGTTGACAGGCTATACTCGGCAGCAGGTAGAAGCGGCTCTTTCGAGTCTTGGCGCGACGGTCTCTGGGTCGGTCTCAAGAAAGACAACCGCAGTGGTTGCAGGCGAAGAACCGGGCAGCAAGGTCGAGCGCGCACGTGAGTTGGGGGTACCAGTTCTCGACGATTCGGACCTGGCTTCGATACTGGCTGGGGAGTTCGAACTGAGCCGTCTGTCAGTCAAGGAGTGACCCATGAGCGGGTATTCTGTTCCATCTCGCGAGGACGATCCCGTTCACACGGTTCGCACCATCGGCCGAATCTCGCAGATCATCATCGAGTTGCGTGACGAATATGTCGCCAGGCCCAGGCCCGAGATCCTGGCTCAGATCGATCAGCGGCTTGAAGACTTGCTGGCCCAGCAGCAGGAGCTGCGGCATCGCATGGGATCCGAACGCGATCAGGACGCCCCTGAAAGCAATTAAGCCGATCCTGGCATGGGGCTGGACCCAACCTCAAGCAGCAGTCGTTCCCGGCTTCAAGAGTGGCACTCCATCCTGACATAGTGGACATTTCTCCGGCTCCCAGGCCTTCACGTCCACAGCCAGCAGCGCAGTGAGTGGAATCTTCCCGAATGAGGTGCTTCCATTGCTTCGATCGACAAGCACAGCAACCCCGATGATGTTCACTGCAAAAGGCTCGAGCGCCACAATCGTTTCCCGAACCGAACCACCTGTCGTCAGGATGTCGTCAATCACCAGCACCCGCGATCCAGATGCAAACCTGGTGCCGCGCTTGAACGCTCGCGCAGACTCCCCATCATCGACCCGCTCTGCATAGGCCGACGCAACCCCCAGCTGACGAGCAAGCTCAAACGCCAGGAGGATGCCTCCCGTCGTCGGCCCCACAACGACATCGATCGCCTGCTCACGGAACGATTCAGCAAGTGGCTCGAGAATTTGAGAAGTCGCCGTTGGGTTTCGCAAAAGGTCGAACTTCTCGATGTACCGATCGCTGTGCAATCCAGAAGCGAGAAGAAAATGCCCCTCCTTCAACGCGCCTGCTTCGATCAGCTGCTGCTCCAGAGGATTCACCACGATCGACTCCAGTTTCAATAGCCCACGCCGGTCTGCCTGTACATTGGCAGAGGCTGCACGGTATATGCGTTGGAGGCACTCTCCGTCGCTGAGATCATTGCCCGAGCAGTGTCAATCGAGGTGATGCAGGGGATACCACGCTCGACCGCAGCCCTCCGGATTTCCAGACCGTCCAGAATTTCCTTGTCGGCCGGACCAGGGGTATTGATCACCCCATCGACCACCCCCTGCAGGATCACATCGAGAATATCCGGCTTGCCTCGGCCAATCCGTTTTGTCACCATTTGTACCGGCATCCCGGCCCGCTCGATCATCGCTGCGGTACCCTCGGTCGCATACAGCTTCAACCCCAGCCGCACCATCTGGCCAATCATCTCGAGCGATTCACCTTTGTCCTCGTCAGCAAGTGAGACCAGCACCGATCCACGCGTGGGCAGTGCAAGCCCCGCTGCGATCAACGCCTTGTAAAAGGCTGCATCGAATGTCCGATCTATCCCCATCACCTCGCCAGTGGACTTCATCTCAGGCCCAAGATTGACTTCCACCCCCCGCAGCTTTGCCATCGAAAAGACCGGCGCCTTCACTGCCACCAACGGCTGCTTCGGCCAGAGTCCGCTTCCATATCCCTGCTCGGCGAGGGTTTGGCCAAGCATGATGTTTGTCGCCAGGCGCACCATCGGCACCCCGGTAACCTTGCTGAGAAACGGCACGGTACGAGACGAACGCGGATTGACTTCGAGAACGTAGAGCCTGCCCGCATGAATGACATACTGAATGTTGATGAGCCCGCGCGCCTCGATTCCGAGCGCAATGCGTGTGGTGTAGTCCACGATGGTCTCGATCTCTGCCGGGAAGAGATTCACGCCGGGATACACCGCAAACGAATCGCCGGAGTGCACCCCAGCCCGTTCGATGTGCTCCATGATTCCGGGAATGAGGACGTCGGTCCCGTCCGAGATCGCGTCGACCTCGACTTCTTTTCCGAGCAGATACTTGTCAACGAGCACCGGGTGATCCGGCGTCATCGACGTTGCATTGCGAATGTACCGAGCCAGCTGTTCCTGACTGTAGACCACTTCCATGGCTCGCCCACCGAGGACATACGATGGCCTTACGAGCACCGGATAGCCAATCCGGTAGGCCACATCCTCCGCATCGTTCAACGACGTAACCGCTGCCCCATGCGGCTGGGGAATTCCCAGACGTCTCAAAAACGCCTCGAACTGCTCACGATCTTCGGCCAGATCGATCGAGTTGGTCGATGAGCCCAGAATCGTGGCAGATCGCTGCTGCAAAGGTTCCGCCAGATTGATCGCCGTCTGCCCACCGAACTGCACGATCACCGGTGGAGTCGGATCCACCCCGTTCGGTTGCGACTCGTGGCGCAAAACCTCCCACACGCTTTCAGCATCGAGAGGTTCAAAGTAAAGCCTGTCGGAGGCATCAAAATCGGTCGAGACTGTTTCGGGATTGGAGTTCACCATGATGGATGCGACGCCAGAGTCGTGCAGCGCTCTAGACGCATGCACTGAGCAATAGTCGAACTCGATCCCCTGCCCGATCCTGATCGGGCCCGATCCCACAACGAGCGCACGCCGGCCCTCGATCGGGTGAGCCTCATCTTCCACTTCGTAGGTCGAGTAGAAATAGGCCGTCGAGGCCGCAAACTCGCCTGCACAGGTGTCGACCATCTTGTAGACAGGCAACATGTTCACCGCTTCACGTCGCTCACGGACGGCGAGCTCACTCTTGCCTGTTGCAACGCCGATCTGGCGGTCGGAGAAGCCGGCTCGCTTCGCCTCCCACAGCAGCTGCGGATCGTCAGGACGCGCTTTGAGCGACTGCTCCATCTCCACCAGAGTGCTCAGCTTCTCCAGAAACCAGAGATCGACCTTGCTCCACTCGTGGATCGTCTCTGATGTGACGCCCCGTCGAAGCGCTGCCATGATCGCCCAGAGTCGCTCATCGTTCGGCTTGCGGATCAACTGTTCGATGGAACCAGCGGACCAGGCCGGATTCTCCCATGCGAGATCTTTTGCGGTCGTCTCGAGCGATCGAACAGCCTTTTGCAGAGCGCCCTCAAATGAGCGATCGATGGCCATCACTTCGCCGGTCGCCTTCATCTGCGTGCCAATCGACCGGTCTGCACGAGTGAACTTGTCGAATGGCCATCGCGGAATCTTGACCACAACGTAGTCGAGCGCCGGTTCGAACGCGGCCGTGGTCTTGCCAGTCACCGCATTTCGCAGCTCATCGAGTCGCTTGCCGATCGCGATCTTGGCCGCGATCCTCGCAATCGGATACCCAGTGGCCTTCGACGCAAGGGCCGACGAGCGGCTCACGCGCGGATTGACTTCGATAACCGAGTAGTTGAATGAGTCTGGATCAAGGGCATACTGGATGTTGCAGCCACCTTCGATCTTTAGCGCCCGGATGATCCTGAGTGCTGAGGATCGAAGCATCTGGTATTCATAGTCCGAGAGCGTCTGCGAAGGGGCAACCACGATCGAATCGCCGGTATGGACCCCCATTGGATCGAAGTTTTCCATGTTGCATATCGTGATGCAGGTGTCTGCGCTGTCCCGCATCACCTCATACTCGATCTCTTTCCAGCCAGCCAGAGACCGCTCCAGCAGGATCTGGTGAATTGGGCTGGCATTGAGGCCGGAAGTCACGATTCTGTCGAGTTCAGCAGGGGTTTCGGCGATCCCACCACCAGTGCCGCCCAGCGTGAATGCGGGTCGGATTACCAAAGGCAGCGGCACCCGCTTAGCGAACTCGCGGGCTTCTTCAAGCGTCTCGACGATGACGCTCTCCACCGCCGGTTCACCAATACTCTCCAGAAGCTGTTTGAATAGCGCGCGATCCTCTGCCATTTTGATCGAAGCGAGTTGAGTCCCCAGAAGCCGCACGTTGTATCGGTCGAGGATTCCCAGCTCTGCCACTTCAACCGCAAGGTTCAGGCCGGTCTGGCCACCCAGGGTCGGCAGCAGCCCATCCGGGCGTTCTCGCTGGATCACCCGGCGGACCACCTCAGGGGTAAGTGGTTCGATATATACCGCATCCGCGATGTCCTCATCGGTCATGATCGTGGCGGGGTTGGAGTTGACGAGAATCGTGCGAATACCTTCCTCTCGCAATGCCCGGCAGGCCTGTGTTCCCGCATAGTCAAACTCGGCAGCCTGCCCGATCACGATCGGACCCGACCCCAGAACCAGCACGCTCTTCACTTCAGATTGCCCTAACGCGCTAGTCGGCATTCTTGCGTTCCTTGATCATGGTAAGAAAATCATCGAATAGGGTTCCGGAGTCCCACGGTCCCGGCGATGCTTCTGGGTGGAACTGCACCGAAATCACGGGGCGGGAGTCGTGTCGCAAACCTTCAACCGAGTCATCGTTGAGGTTCACAAGCGCTACCTTCCAGTCCGAGTCGTCTGGAAAGGAGTCGCGTTCAACATAGAAACCATGATTCTGCGATGTAATCGATACGCGCCTCGTCACCAGATCGATCACCGGATGATTGCCGCCTCGATGACCGAACTTGAGCTTGCCAGTCTCTGCGCCAATCGATCGCGCCAGGAGCTGGTGTCCGAGACAGATGCCAAAATAGGGCAAACCGTGCTCCAGCGTCGCATTCACCACATCAAGACCATCGTCGAGATTTGCCGGATCACCTGGTCCGGGAGAAACGATTACCCCGTCCGGTTCCAGCAACCAAACGTCGCCAAAAGGCGTGCCGTAAGGCACAACTGTGACTTTGGCGCCTCGAGAAATGAGCGATTCGACAATGTTTCGCTTGACCCCGCAATCGAGAACAACGATGTGGGGCGATCCGCTTTCTCCATAGCGGGCAACTCCATCAGCAATCACCTCGCCAACGACGTCGCGCTCACCCGGTAGCGGTGCGCTGATCGCCTTCGCGATCAGATCTTCGTCACTCAGTGATGTCGCGT
Organism: Thermomicrobiales bacterium; assembly: GCA_041745115.1. GTDB lineage: Bacteria > Chloroflexota > Chloroflexia > Thermomicrobiales > UBA6265 > JAHBVL01. The sequence continues at coordinate 292 of JBGTJM010000518.1, read as the reverse complement.
TCCGCACAAGCGCGGCACGCATGTCTCCCGACTCTCTGATGTGCCGAGTGAGCGATCGCGTATCGACTCCAGACAGGCCAGGTATTCCATGCTCGATCAGATAGCTATTGAAACTGCCCTCAGAACGCCAGTTACTTGGGTGCTCACAGAATTCGCGCACGACAATCCCGGCAATCCAGGGCTGTCGCGACTCAGCATCGGCCTCGTTCACACCATAGTTGCCGATGAGCGGATAGGTCATGCAAACGATCTGACCTCGAAATGACGGATCAGTGCAGACTTCCTGGTATCC
>JBGTJM010000517.1:0-1611 GCA_041745115.1 Thermomicrobiales bacterium | reverse complement strand
GCGAAAGGCCTTGCGAACCGTACAGTGATGTCACGACATGTCCTGCGCAATGCCTCCATTCCCATCATCACAGTTCTCGGCATTCAGTTTGCGACGCTCCTCGGCGGTACCGTCATCATTGAGTCGATCTTCGGGCTCCCGGGCATCGGCCGTTATATCTACGAATCGATCTCGACGCGAGATTATCCCGTTGTGCAAAGCGTGACGCTGGTCATGGCCACGATTTTCGTGCTGATCAGTGTTATCGTCGATGTGCTCTATGCGTTTATGGACCCGCGACTGCGGCACCGCTAGCGAGAATCGATGGTTCAGTTTCGGGACCCCTCTAGCTCATCAACGACCAACGTGTCGTCGTCGGTGCCTACTCTGGCATCAGTTGCTCCGCTCGAGCAGAGACCCGCTCGCCGACCCAACATGCTATCGGCCATTCGCAGGCAGCGTCTCGCGCTTACCGGTGCTCTGATCGTGACATTCTTCGCGATGGTAGCTCTGTTCGGACCTGAGTTTGCTCCTCATGGGCCTACTGAGCAGTTCTCGGCTGACAGGCTTCAATCGCCAAATGCACAGTATCCCTTTGGAACGGATGAGTTTGGCCGCGACATCTTCACCAGAATTCTCTATGGCGCCCGTATTTCCTTTCAGGTTGGCATCATCGTCGTCGGCATTTCCGGAACCGTCGGTGTGTTGCTGGGAATGTTTGCCGGCTACAAGGGCGGCTACATCGACAACATCATCACCCTGCTCTCCGACGTCATTTTTGCGTTCCCGGCCGTGCTCCTGGCAATTGCCGTCATCACTATGCTCGGCAACAATCTCACGAACGCGATCCTGGCGATCTCACTTGTGTACATCCCGCCGTTCATCCGCATTGTCCGGGGGTCGACGCTCACCGTCCGCAACACCGCGTACGTCGAAGCAGCGCAGTCAGTGGGCGTGACGCTCCCCAGAATGATGAGACGGCATATCTTCCCAAACATCACCGCTCCACTGATCGTTCAGGCCTCGATCAGCTTCGCGTTCGCTATCCTCTCTGAGGCTTCGCTCTCGTTTCTCGGACTTGGCAACAAAGCCCCTGACCCATCATGGGGCACGATGGTTAGCGGATCCTATGGCTTCCTGCAGCTGGCGCCTTGGGCGGCAATCATCCCTGGTGTGGCCATCGCGTTGACCGTTCTTGGCTTCAATCTGCTCGGAGATGGTCTGCGCGACGCCCTCGATCCCAAACTCCGCACATAGAGGAATTGCTACCTCGGTCACGCTGGCAGACTTCAATACGAACTACCGACCGCAGACTTTCGAGTGCTGGTATCGGCACTCCTGACTGCATTCCGCGCAACATTGCCGTTGGCGCTGAACGCGCCCATCGGTGCTTTGCCGTCACGTCGACAATACAGAGGCTCTTCCGGCCGTCAGCACGAGTTGGCGGATTACAAATCTGCAATTGACAGAAGCGTCCCTGTTCCGTCACCTGACGGAATGAACGCGTGGCCCGAATCCGTCCACGATGTCGCCATCCCGAAGTCGATCACCAGTGCGCCAGGGAGGCTCTCCACAAGCAGGAATTCCTCACCAGAGGAGACATCCGTGATCCATAGCTGGAAATCCGGATCG
>JBGTJM010000516.1:0-7497 GCA_041745115.1 Thermomicrobiales bacterium | reverse complement strand
TTGCCTAAACTTACCAATCGCTGGCCCGCTAGCTCAATTGGCAGAGCATCTGACTCTTAATCAGCTGGTTCGGGGTTCGAGTCCCTGGCGGGTCACCATTCCGCAGAATTCCTCAAACGTCGGCCCGCGACAGCCTCGGCGATGCCCCGGCCCGCTCGGTATGTCCTGGTTCGACATGTGATACTGTAAAGTTCCTCTCGGCACGTACCATGGCCAGCGCGCGTCATATCACCTGGAGAATCCCGTCATGCTCCCAATGCGACGATTTTCCGTCTTCATTGTTGCCACCGGGCTCATCATGCTGGCAATGTCTATCGCAACAAGTGCAGCGACACCGGCGGAGCCGCTGGCCTCAAAGCACACGAACCCTGGCTCGAATCTCGCAGCCCAGCAGGCCGGCACATATACGAGTCCGGACTACGGCTACAGTCTCTCCTGGGATGCCACTTGGCAGGCTGACGAACCCACCGCTTTGGGAGGCCGAAATTTTCTGCGCTTGAGACAGGAGGGCCTGAAGGCCGAGCTGATCGGCGAGGTCCTGGAACCAACCGAGGATACCTGCTTCGAGGCAATCGCCGACGACTATGACTCCAATCCATCCTATTCGGAGGTGGTCACAACCGTTACCGAAACCTCAGATGAGAACGTGATAACCGGCACCATCGCCATCGTGTACACCAGTCAATCTGACTCCTCGACGACTGACTACGTCATCGAGATTCTGTGTGCTCCGATTCCGGATACTCCCAATGCTGTTGTCATGCTCAAACAGACAGTTCTCGCGAGCGATTTGGCCGCGCATGCCGAGACTATCGAGGACCTGCGGGCCGGTTTTGCACTCAACGAAGAGACCGATCAGCCGGAACCGATCTCACCGACTCCGACACCGACTCCTACTCCGACAATGACACCGACCGTTCTCGCAGTCGAAATCACCACTCCTACACCGGCCCTGCCCACAGCCGAGGCCGCTTCGCCATCGAATCGCTATGTGAGCCCCTCCTACGGGTTCAGCTTCACCTGGGACGATTCGTGGCAGGTTACCGACGAAACATCGGAAAATGGACTCGATATCCTTTCACTGGACAATGGCTCAGCGTTTGCCTCCCTTTACGGAGAATCCTGGGTGCCCGGTTCCGTCACATGTGTCGAGTGGAATGTCCAGGCCTTTGCCGCCCTCGACGTCTATACGGACGTCGAGATCGTGGATTCCACGACCTCAGCGGATGGTCGGTCAACTGCGGTTGTCACGCTGACCTTTTGGGACAATGGCAACGCCGTTCCATTCACGCTTCATCTTCATTGCAGTCCGCTTCCGACCAACTCGAATGCAGTAGTAACGTTGGCGATCTTCGTTCAGACTGATCTCGCTGCGGCACAGGAATCCGCCATCGCGGCGCTCATTGCCGGGGTCGATCCTGCCGGAGCCGACGCAGACTAGATACTCTGCAATTCGATCTTGGACAGCGGGCAGCGCCCACTCAAACTGAAGGACAGTTCACCATCTCAGTCGAAGGAGATGGTTTCTGGACATTCGAGTTCGAGCAGTAGTCCTGGAGGGATTGCCCAGGCGGAGAAAGGGGAATTGGCCTCGCTCAGACAGAGTCTGCCAGTATCCGTTCAGCCGAAGTCAATGAGTTCTCATATCCAATGGCCCTACTCAGACAGGACAAGTTGCGTTGAAGAAGGGGAAATCTGCAATGCGAACGCTTGGGATCGACCTGGCATCTCAAGCAAACAAGACAGCGTTGTGTGTAATAGATTGGGGTCAGGATGACGTTTGTGTCTCTGCACCAGTATTGGGTGTCGCTGACGCAGATATCGTGAAGACTGCGAGAGACTGCGACGCAGTTGGAATAGACGCTCCGTTTGGCTGGCCACAACCATTTGTCGAGCTCGTTGGTGGTGACCTGACAGGTTCGAAGTCAGTGCCTGGTTGGACAAACGGTTATCGGGACAGTCTTCGCTTTCGACTGACTGACTTCCGGGCAATGGAGGTACTTGGCCGATGGCCCCTAAGCGTGTCGTCCGACCGGATAGCAATAACCGCAATGCGATGCGCCGGATTGCTTGCACAACTCGATGTCCTGAGTCGATCAGGAAACGACCGGGTCTATGAGGTCTATCCAGCCGCAGCGCTATGCGCGTGGGATCTTCCTTCCAGGCAATACAAGTCTGACCTCGAGTCCATGATGCTGAAACTTGTCATTCGATGCCCCTGGCTCAATATTTCTGACGAGGCTAGGCGGGTTTGCATCACCAGCGACCATGCTTTCGATGCCCTGGTATCGTCACTTGTCGCACGGGCAGCATCGCTTCAGCTCACAACTTGCCCCAGCGGAGCAGAAGTCGAGAGGGCGGAAATCGAAGGTTGGATTGCTATTCCCCGACCCGACAGTCTCGCGAAACTTTTCTCACCTTCGGCAAACTGAGGATTGACTTTGCATCGCGAATCGGGGGTGTTGCGAATCATATGAGACTGAATGTACCGTCGCCGCAGTCATCGGCTGGGACAATTATGATTTTCGGCGAGATGGGCGTCGGCGGCGAGGGTGCATAGGCCCGATCAGTTGCCCGCCGCTCGCTGTGGAGAATGAATAGACCACCCATTTGAGTAAGGCGGAGGCCGAAGATCGTACTCCTGAGCTCGTCACCGCAAAAGTTTGTGGGAGCGCGCAATAAACAATAGTCAGCATCTAGCCTGTTGCTACGTGGTACGCTGGCCAAAGCACCAATAACTCCGCGACAGGCGTTGAATTTCTGCTGTTCCAGCCTCCCTGACCCCGCATTCTTCTGAAACTTGACCACCGGTTTAGGAAAAATAGCCACCGAAGCTCAGATTGAATTGCATTAAGCCATCTATTGCCACTTCAGGTATTTTATAGCCGAGCTAATCCCGCTGCCGAGGATCGAGCGCGTCTCGCAGTCCGTCGCCGAGCAGGTTGAACGCGAGCACCGTCACCATGATCGCGATCCCTGGTGCAACGGCGATGTGGGGAGCACTCCGCAACAGCGACCTGCCGGCCGAAAGCATCCCGCCCCATGAAGGCGTTGGTGGCCGCACTCCGAGTCCCAGAAACGACAGCGCGGATTCCAGAATGATGATGCTGCCAATGTCGAGGCTGGCCAGTACAATCACCGGACCGACGATGTTCGGCAGGATATGCCGACCGATGATGCGGGAGTCACGAGCACCAAGTGACCGCGCCGCAATCACAAAGTCCCGCTCTCGCAGGCTCATCACGTCGGCCCGCACGAGCCGCGCGTAGGATGCCCAGACCGTCACACCGATGATGATCACCACGTTTCGCAGACTGGGCGAAAAGAGGGCCGAAAGCGTCACAAGCAGAGCCAGCAACGGAAACGCCATCAGCGTATCGACAACCCTTGAAAGCAGTGTATCGACCTTGCCGCCAAAGTACCCCGATGCCGCACCGACCAGCACCCCAATCGTCACGGCTATTGCGATAGCGCCAATTCCCACGACGAGGGCCACTCGCGCCCCATATATCAGCCTGCTGAGCACGTCGCGGCCGATCTCATCGTTGCCCAGCCAGAACTCGGAGGTTGGCGGATCGGCCCGCACCCCCACCTTTTCGGTCGGGGAATAGGGCGCAACCAGCGGTGCGAAGATCGCAATGAGGATCAGCGAGACGACGATTATGCCGCCAAGAACACCCGGCCGGTACCTGAGAAACCGCTGGACCATTCGGCTTCTCTCAGTCCGGCGGGCGTGGCCGTCAAACGGAGTCGACGCTGCCTCGCCGCGTAGCCCACCTTCCTGGCTCAACCCCATCGCCATCGCTACCAGCACCCTCTCGGCATCATCTGATCCTGATCCGTGGATCGATATAGGCGTACAAAAGATCAGTGACGATGTTCGCGACGACGACAATCGTGGCGAGAAGCAAGACGATGGCCTGAACCACCTGGTAGTCCTTGCGATTGATCGACGTAAGCAGAAGCTGTCCGATTCCAGGCCAGGCAAAGATGGTCTCGACCACAATCGTGCCACTCAGCAGAAACGCCAATCGATACCCCATGATGGTCACAATTGGCAGCAGAGCATTCCGCACCACATGGCGGCGGATGACACTGTTTTCACGCAATCCTTTCGCCCGGGCCGTCGTCACGTAGTCCTGTGACAGCACCTCAGACGTTGAGCCCCTGCTCAGGCGAGCCAGAATCGCCATTTCCTGAATGGCCAGCACGGTGACCGGCATCACATATGCCTGCCACGACCCGGATCCATACGGAGGAAGCCAACCGAGCTTCAGCGAAAACACGATGATCAGCATCAGGCCCAGCCAGTAGTTCGGCATCGCGATGCCGATGGTCGAGCCAACCATGCTTGCATAGTCGAACTTGGAATAGCGCCGGATCGCCGCCATCACGCCCACAGGGACAGCAATCGCAACAGATATGAGTAGGGCAAGCGCGTTCAGCTTCAGGGTAACTGGCGCAGCCTCCATGACCATTTGCCGCACGGGAACACCTGTGCGAATCACCGATCGCCCGAAATCTCCGGTTGTGACGTTTTTGAGCCAGGTGAAATACTGCTCATACCACGGCTTATCGAGCCCCCACTTTGCAGTGATCGCGTCGATCTGCTCCTGGGTGACCTGTGCTTCGCCTATCAGGATGTCTACCGGGCTGCCCGGAGCCAGTTGCATGATGCCGAAGGACGTCACGCTCACCAGAAAGATGACAACGAGACCCTGAAGAATGCGATACGCAACGTATTGCAGCACGTTTGCCAGTCCAACTTCGTAGGCGGAGGTAAGGTCACAGCCAGCCTACTCTGGTCTGAGTAAGCTGGCTGTCGAGTGGTGCTAAGCGAAAACCAGGCTTCGGGTAGGGGCTATTCGGCCACCCAGAACCGGTAAACACCCCCGTAGATCGGATCGCTGGACAGTGCAGACTCTGGCAGGCCCTGTACCCGATTGCTGAAGATCGTATAGATATTCCAGAACATCATGAACAGGAATGGAACCTCCTCTGCCACGATTGCCTGAATCTCCCGGTAGATCTCGGCACGAGCCTCAGGATCTACTTCCTGCAGTCCGGCATCCAGCAGCTCGTCGACTCGTTCATTGTTGAAGTGAGAGAAGTTGTTGGTGCCATCGGAGCGCAGCGTCACTGATGCATCTGGATCAGCGCTGTCGCCTCCATATGTCCAGTTGTAGAGCGAGGCGTCCATTGTTCCGGCGCGCATCTGCTCCAGGATCGTGGCCACTGGCGCTTCTTCGAGCTGCATATCAATACCAACTTCTCGCAGATACTGTTGCACTAGCTCCGCTTCAGGCCGACGGGTCTGATCGCCCGAGATCGTGGTGCAAACGAAGGTGAGGCTTTCGCCATCCTTCTGTCGAATGTCACCATCTTCGAGCGTCCAGCCGGCCTCATCGAGAAGTGTGGCCGCCATGTCCGGATCGTAGGGATACTGCGGCACATCAGCGTTGTAAAACGCGTCCATCGCCGGCGAGAGATTCGCGGTAGCGAGTACAGCCGTATCGCTGAAGATCTCGGCAATCACTGTTTCCCGGTCGATGGCAAACATCATCGCTTGCCGCACAAGTTTCTCCGAGAGAATCGGATGGTCATTGTTCAGCGGAAAGTGATTGACCGCCAGGCTGGAGGTGATGAAGGTGACAAAGTTGTCGTCTTCGGCCAGCCGGAGACTGTCCTCCGGCGTCAACGGCCAAACGGAGGAGTCTGATTCCCCTGTTTCGAGTCCAATGGCCCGCACGGATGGTTCAGGCACGATGTCCTGCCGAAATACATCTAGATACGGCCGGCCGCGGAAGTGGTCTTCGAACGCTTCGAGCTCGGTGAACTCGGCTGCGTTCCACTCGCGCAGCTGAAATGCCCCGGTGCCTATCGGAGCCGCTTTGTATGCATCCTCGCCGATCTCAGAATGATAATGAGCCGGCACGATCATTCGCGTCGCGACCTGAGCAAGAAACGCGGCGTTTGGCTCTGAGAGCGTAACGACTACGGTGTACGGATCGGGCGCTTCGACCGATGCCACACTAGAGAAGGCGTTCGCGTTCACCGCAGCATTGTCCGGGTCCATGTACCACTCGTAGGTGTACTTGACGTCCTCGGACGTGAACTCCTCGCCGTCGTGGAACATCACGCCTTCTTCCAACGTGAATGTGTAGGTCAAACCATCGTCACTCACCTCGGGCAGCTCAGTCGCAAGCACCGGGTTGAAGACGAAGTTGTGGTCCATCTCGATCAATGGGTTGTGAATCTGTCGGACGACGACCAGATGCACTGACGGACCCGAGTCGTCCGGACTCAGACTCGCGACTTCCTGGTGACCCGTGACGACCATCGTACCGCCCTGCACCGGCTCGGAGTCCTGGCCTCGGCTCAATCGAGATGGAGTTGCCGATCCTGAGGCTGCGACATCAGCAACGCCGTCAGCGCGAAGCAGCGCCAGCAAAGCGGGGCCCGAAATACCGGCGACCAGCCCCCGGCGAATCACCTCACGGCGAGTGGCCGGACTCGCGCTGCGCAGCATCGCGATCAAATCAAGGTTCTGTGGCATCGGTTCTCTCTCCTGCCGAATGGCTGAAAACGGGTAGCCGTTCTGAGACGCTTTCCCGCTAAAACACGACTTCGCTGCATTTTGCAAGCAATATCAGTCTGCCACAGTCTTCTACGGATTTCCAAGGCTGCGCATTACCGAACCGTGTCGTCGACTAGAGAAAGACCGCCATCCTATTCGGAATCGTCAGCCGCTTCAAACTAGGGCAGAGACCTTCGAGTTCGTCATTTGCGGCTCGAAAATCTGGCGCAAGCAGCTACTGGATACCTGGCCGCTTGAACTTACGCTGATAGATGATCCACAGCACGACAGCCCCAACCCCCGCGGCCAGCAACACCTGCACGATGGTTTCGATCCCCTCGATTCCATCCTGAATCGAATCCGCTGCACCGATGCTTGCATATCCAAAGTAGAGGTAGACAAAGTCCCGAACAATCGTGCCAAAAAACGTGGCAATAACGAACGTTCTCGGGTTGATCTTGATAAATCCGCAGATGATCGAGATAGGCGCGCTTGGGATCACTGGCGTGGATCGGATGGCCAGCAGCACGAGAAGATCTCGCCGGCTCCCGGTAAATCTGGATCCGAATCGCTCGACCTCTGCCGAGGACACGCCAACAAATCGTCCAACACGAGACATCAGTACGTCTTCACCGCGATCTGCGACCCAGTACAGGACGACAGCGCCCAAAGTCTTTCCCGTTGCCGCGATGACTGCAACCACAAAGAGGTACCAGAACGCGTGTCCCTGAGATTTCGCGACCGAGCCGGCCAGAGTCATCACGAAAGGGGACGGAACGGGAGCGATGACTTCTTCGAAAAACGAGCCAAAGAAGGCAAATACCTCTAGTGGCACTCGTTCTGAAAAGCGCTCGAAATAGTCGAGAAGGGTCTCTAACACATGATGTCCGATCAAGCAAAACGTCTGTGGTGAGCCACAG
>JBGTJM010000515.1:0-2753 GCA_041745115.1 Thermomicrobiales bacterium | reverse complement strand
TCAAACCGAGCCTGCGTGCAAGCCTTCAGGACCTGCCGGATGGGGCCGCAGCTGCCGATCAGCAGACAATGCGAGTGGTCGGCAACGCCTCGATCGCCAAAGCAGTGGACTTCTATGTGAGAGTCTACGAGCGTGCGGAAGGCGGCGTATCGGACCTGTTCAGTGAACCATTGGTTCGCCTGGACAAGAATTTCCAGATTCAGCCAGCGGCGGCCGAATCATGGGAAGGCTCCGAAGACGGCATGACCTGGACGTTCAAGATTCGTGAAGGTTTGATGTGGTCAGATGGCAATCCGGTCACTGCCAACGACTGGGTCGCCAGCTTCCGGAATGGAGCGGATCCCGAGTTCGCCTGGGACTTCACCTGGTTCTTCCAGGGGGTGCTTACCAACTGGAACGAGGCCATAGCCGGTGAGGTTGGTGTAGAAGAGATCGGTGTCCGCCTAGGCGCCGATGACTACGAGCTCGTTTTCGAAACGGTAGCGCCGGCTCCGTATCTGCCAGCAATGCTTCTCTACTCGCTGCCACTTTCGGCGGCTGCACTCGAGACATCTGGCCCGTATTACAACACCGATCCCGCCACTGCAGTTTCTTCCGGACCATTCATTCTGACCGAGTGGCTCCCAGACCAGCGGGTCACGGTTTCCCGCAATGAGGCATACACCGGCACGCTGCCCGTCTACCTGAACAGTGTCGAGACGACCCTAACTTCGCCGGACAACTTCTTCACGCTGTACCAGAATGACGAAATCGACATGATGATCAGTCCACCTCCGGCGGCACTGGAGATCATGCTGAGCGACGAGGCCACTGCTGGAGAGGTGTATCAGGGTGTGGGAGATTTCCCGACCTTCTACATTTTCTTCGACGTAAATTCGGAACCGTTCGACAACAAGCTGGTTCGCCAGGCATGGAGCCACGCCATCGACCGGGAGACACTCGCCTCCCAGATTCTCGGACCGAATGGCGTGCCGGCGTACTCGTGGCTCGCGCCTGGATTCCCAGCCGCGAACGGTGAAGCGCTAAGCGACATTCAGGCGTTCGACCCAGAGCTTGGCCAGCAACTGCTTGCCGAGGCCGGGTACCCCAATGGTGAAGGATTCCCGACCCAGGAACTGCAGCTGAGAGCTCCGTCGCCGCTCGACAGAACAGTCGCTTCGGCGCTGGCCGCCATGATCAAACAGAACCTGAACATCGATGTTGAGCTTCTCGAGCGAGATCAGCAGGGCTACATGGCCGACCTGACTGCCAAGCCAACCCAGATGCTGCTCGGGTATGTGCGCTATGGAATGGACTTCTTCGATCCGTTCAACATGTTGAGCGTCTGGCTCTCAGGAGGGCGCCACTCATGGTCCAATGAGGAGTATGACAACGCCGTGCTCACTGCAGCTGAGTTCCTCGGTTCGACCGAAGAGCGAATCGCACTGTTCCAGGAAGCTGAGCGCATTCTCGTTGAAGACGTTCCAGGGGTGTTCGTGTATCACGGCACAGAGGTGCAGTTGATCAAGCCATGGCTCACCGGACCCTTCCTGGAGCCGGATGAGAACGGGATTCAGGCGATGCACTGGCCCGGCCACACGACCATGAGCACGGTTCCGGCCGAGGTCTTCATTGGAGAGGGCGCACCGAACCGATAGCCCGGTCCCCCGAATCGAATTGCAAAGCAAACAGCGCGGGCACATCGCTCGCGCTGTTTCGTGTTTCTCCTCAATTGACCAGTTCCTGTTCGATAAGGGGCTCGCGTTCAACCCGATGGCACAAATTGTGCATTCAATTTGACTGAGGGAAATGACTCTCATTCTCGGGGCGATGATGGTGCGAAGTAGTAACAGCAACGAGTGGTGACTTGGGCCAGAATCGCTAGCGACAAGAAGGAATGTGATTGATCATGACAGAAGTGCAAACACAGGTTAGAGCGATTGATCCCCGTTTCAGCAGCCTGAACGAAAAGCAACTCGAGTTGTTGCGCGGGTACGTTGGAGACGTGGTGGCAATCGATTCGTCGATCGAAGCAGCGCTTGATCGGCAGCTGGCGATGGCGAAAGGCGACGCGTTGATGGCGCCAGTCGCCCGCGAGTTTCACGACACGGTTCGCGATCAGCGCAATGCGATGATTAGTTTGCGGGACGCTATGGCTGAGGGCGATGACACTTCCAGTGGCAACTCACTGAAAGAAAAGGGAGCAAATGTCCTTGGCGCCGTGGCAGGCGTCATCGAAAAGGTAAGGAGCGAAGGACTTTCCAAGGCTCTTCGGGACGATTACAACTCGTTCAGCATGGCCGCGATCGGTTACACGATGCTACTGACCACCGCCAAGGCGATGGGATCTTCAGATGTGGCAGTGGCGGCTGAGCGTGGACTTCGCACCTATGCGTCTGGGATCCAGAAAATCAATCAGGTGATGCCGGCAGTGCTCGTTGCGGAGCTTGATGGTGACGAAGGCGTGGTCAACAATCCCGCCGCCGCTGAAGACGTTCGCTCGATCATCAATTCGGTTTGGAAAGAGACGGACCAGTCCAATGGGAAGCACTAGGCGTTTGGAGTGGAAGTACTAGTGCATAGACAGCACTAACAACCACCAGACCACCTCGTTGACGGCTTCTTCGCTCGATGAGGTGGTTCTCTCTAAGCTCCTGGACATGTGCGCCAGGACATCCCTTATCGAGCATGCACGAACGCTCTCCGTGCGCTCAGGCGAATCGAGCACAAAATGGACGTAGTCGACGATCACGGGCGATGGTTAGCACCGCGTT
>JBGTJM010000514.1:0-2630 GCA_041745115.1 Thermomicrobiales bacterium | reverse complement strand
TCACGTTGAGTAGACTACGGCAGAGCGAAATCGCGCTTTAACGGACGATCGCGAGGGAGAGGATGCTCCGTGCCAAAATTTGTGATCAACATTGTCTTCACCAACGACAACGACAAAAGGCTGGCGACTCGTCCAGTCCATCGGGAGTATGACAAAGCACTCTACGAATCGGGAAAACTTCATGAATCTGGCCCGTTCCTTGACGACTCGGGAGCGCTAATTATCTACAACGCCGAGTCTCTTGCCGAGGCCGAGTCGATCCTTGCAGCAGATCCTTACAGCATTACCGGAGGAATCATCGAATCAGCGGCGATTCACGAGTGGAATCGGGTCATTCCCGCTGAGAGTTAGCGGTGCGGATAGCAGTCTTCTCGGATGTACACGGCTTCAATCTGGCGCTCGAGAGGGTGATTACCGATATCGAGTCCCAGGGACCATTTGACGAAGTCATCGCCGCTGGAGATCACTGCGAACTCGGGCCCGCACCTGCAGAAGCGCTTGACCTGCTGATCGATCGTGGATACATGCTCCTGCTTGGCAATACCGACCAGGCGATTGTCGATGCGGCATGGCTTGGCACCGGGGACAGCGAGCTTCGATTCGCAATCGAACGACTGGGAGCAGACCGCATCGAGGTGCTTGCCAAACTGCCGTTCTCCCGCAGGATTGCTCCGCCCGGCGGAGAGAGCCAGGACGACGATCTGTTGGTTGTGCACGCCACCCCGCACAGCCTCGTGGATCGATTTGATCCAGACGCAACTGATGAGGAATTCAGAACGGTGATTGGACCCACCAGAGCCGCCGCCATCGCTTTCGGGCATGTGCACATCTGCTACATCCGGCAGGTTGATCGGACGCTCCTTGTTGATGTATCCGCAGTAGGTAACTCCAAGAATGGAGATCTCAGCAGCAAGTACGGCATTCTGAACTGGGACGCAGCAGACAGGTCATGGCATGCGCAGATCAGATCGGTCGCCTATCCACTTGCCGAGACTGAAGCCCAGATTCGCCAGAACGGGGTGCCGAACGCCGAGAAAGTCATCAAGAGGCTGCGCAAAGCCAGGTACCGCAACTCCGACTAGGGTACACCGATTCAATAGCGGTCAAGACCACGCACAAACCCGCGCTTCGGTTGGCGGTGATTCACACGGCTCGATGTGCCAGATCGTCTCGATTCCCCCAGCCAGAACCAGCTCTGCGAGGAAGTCGGCCAGCGAGTCTCCCAGGACGAAATAGGTGTTCTCGTGTGGGGCATGCAGCATTTCCGAGTCGAGCCGGGTAACGACACGGTACACCTTCGGTCGCGCTTGCCTCGCTTCCGAGTCCTGCTCGGCGTGACGATAAGAGTACCGACTCCCCCTTGCCACGCTTACCCAGTCGACATCAGCCCATCCGCTGCCGTCTGGATTGTCCGGGATCCAAAGTTGGTCATCGATGCTCTTCGGCCCGCGTTCGTCAGGCATCGTCAGTTTCCATTCTGTCGATAACCGGCTGGGCCAATCCGACAATCAGGTCCACCGCTCGATCCATTTCTCGGCGACGGTCTTTGCGCTGCCGAACGTGCAACTCGATATCCGGATGGAGTTCGATGCGACGCCAGACCTCTTCGTCCGGTTCGGTCTGGACATTCATGAGCGCCGCGATTTCCTGGTCGTTCAGATCGCTCAGGCGTCGCTTGATATCCTGCAATGGCATGTTCTGCGACTTGAGGATCTGAATCATGCGAAGTCGCAGCAAATGGCCCAAATCGTAGGTTGCTGCGGGTCCCCGTCCATGCGCCGGCGGGAGAAGGCCTTCACTAATGTAGTAACGAATCGTACGCCCGCTGACGCTCGTTTCACGTTCGAGATCGCCAAGCATGTATCGATGCCGCTCCGGCGGAACTGGTAGCGGCGCGAGCCGACCTGGGGGTGGTGATTCTCGCATTCTGCCGTTGTCCAGGTTCTGCTTTCGATCAGTCATGTCGCGCCTGGTTTACTTCAATCGCTCCAACTGCTGGCGATTACCATACAACGGGAATGCGCGTGGACGAAGCTACATGGAAGTAACGGAAGTATCAACATGAGCGCTCAATCTATGGTTTGGTTCGTGATTGGTTTTCTGGCGCTGTTCTCGGGCCTGCGCATACTGTATCAACGGTTTATCGCCAGGACGCCACAGGCTATCCAGTCTCGCGGAAGCTACACCCTGTTTGCGTTTTTCATGCTCATCTTTGCACTTTTCGCGATGTTCGCTGGCTTCGTTTCGCTTTAGCTGGTTCGAGAGCCCCAGCCGAGAGCATTCGGAGTACGTTCTGCTGAGTTAAACCGTCGAGGCTCTGCATGAACCAGGGAAAGTGGCACACCTTGTCCGTGAAGCACCTGCTGGTTTTCACAATGTGACGGTCTAGCCGAGTTGAATCAGGCAAAACCATTCAATTGAACAAGGGGACGATTCAGCCATGGTATCGACGATCAGTGACGATGCAATCACTCGAGGCACTGGCAAGCCGTGGTCCGAGTGGCAATCGTATTTCGAGTCCCGAAACGCGGCGTCGATGGACCACAAGTCCATTGCCTCTATGCTGCAACGTGAAGCAGGTCTGAATGGCTGGTGGGCACAGACGGTCACTGTTCGGTTCGAGCAGCTCA
>JBGTJM010000513.1:0-17729 GCA_041745115.1 Thermomicrobiales bacterium | reverse complement strand
TGGGTATCGCATGGCATCGAAACAGCAGCGTTCTTCGGCGATTTGCTCGGTGTCGAGATTCAGTCGTTTGATGGTCAGTTCGCTGTCGAGCTGCAGCTTCAGGCTCTACAGACAATCTCTTCCGAGCAATGGGACTTTGTGGCCGTTCACCCGGCAGCCTCGGACGCCCTGATCGATGGGGCAAATGCCGTCATCGCTAACGGCACCCCATTGATCATTATGGACACCCGACTTCTTCAGGATCCAGAGGAATTCGACGCGTATGATCATCTGACGTACCTCGAGCCGGACAACATCTACATGGGCACAACGGTGGCCGAAGAGCTGTTCAGAGCTATCAACTACGAGGGCGAGGTCGTGCACACCCAGGGCCAGCTCGGACATACCGGAGCTCAAGGCAGGGCCGAAGGCTTCAACCTGGCCGTGGCGAAGTATCCGAATATCACCGTTGTCGACGAAACACCTGGCGACTGGCAAATCGAAACAGTGGCCAGCCTGTGGCAGGATCTTCTGCAGCGATATCCCAATATCGTTGGTGGCTACTTCCACAGCGACGACATGGCCCTGGCAGCTGCCAGTGTCGTGCAGCAGGCCGGCATGCAGGAGCAGGTCAAACTGGTTGGAGTAGACGGGCTCAGAAACGCATGTGAGGCGATTCTGAACGATCAGCTCGTTGCATCGGTCATCAACCCGAGCGGCCGCATTCATGGTGGCGCAGTCTGGGCTGGATATCTGACCGTGTCGGGAACAGACAATTCAGCAGATCCGCTACCGAAGTTCATCCGCACAGATGGCGGCCCAATCACCAAGGACAATGCAGCTGGATACATCTGGCTGCATGACAACTACCAGTACTAGACCGTACCGATGATAGCTGGGCCGGGAGTGCTCCCATTGTGTGTTTGGTGGTAGCAGTCGAATGATCACGAGAGACACTGAGAGTGCCCCCGCGTCCGGCGAGGTTCTCCGCCAGACAGCGAACGCTCAGCCGGTTCTGGCGGTATACGATGTGACCAAGCGATTTGGCGGCGCCACTGCGCTCAGTGGCGTCGATTTCGAGTTACTTCCCGGCGAAATTCACGGCCTTGTTGGCGAGAACGGGGCCGGCAAGAGCACCCTGGTCAAGATCCTGAGTGGCGTGCAGCGTCCCGACCAGGGCGAAGTACGGATGCACGGCGACATCGTCCGATTTCGCTCCCCGGCCGATGCCATGTCTCATGGCATCGGCATGATCTTCCAGGAACTGAGCATGATGCCGGCGCTGACGGTTGCTGAGAACGTCTTTCTCGGCAGACAACCGACAAACCGGTTCGGCCTGGTGGACTGGAAGACGATCAATGCGGAAGCCGCTCGCCAAATGGCCGAGTTTGGCATCAACATCGACGTGACCGATCGCCTTGGCCATCTCTCGCTGGGCAACCAGCAGCTCGTCGAAATCACCCGAGTGATCAATTCGGGCGCAGATATCATCATCCTCGATGAACCAACCTCAGCGATATCAGTGCCAGAAGCGCAGCGTCTCTTCGAGCTCATGCGAGAGCTCAAAGCGCGCGGCAAGACCCTGATTTTCATTTCCCACTTTCTGGAAGACGTGCTGGAGATATCGGACCGCGTTACCGTCCTCAAGAACTCCCGGAAAGTCGCGACGCTTCCTGCTTCCGAATTGTCGAAACCGAAGCTGATCGAGCTCATGATTGGCAAAGACGCCACCGATCTAACAGATTCCTATCAACACGCTATCAGGCTACCTCCCGAATCCGAGTCGCTTCCAATGCTCACGGTTGATGGGCTTACGGCCAAGGGCGAGTTTCAGGACATCTCCTTCACTGTCCATCAGGGCGAAATACTGGGTCTGTTTGGGTACCTCGGAGCTGGCATGACCGAGGTGGCGCGTGCCCTCTTTGGGACTGTCCGCACGCAAAGCGGCACTATCGTGCTCGGCGGCGAGGCAATACGACCGAAAAGCCCATCTAATGCCAAGCGCCTGGGAATTGCCTATCTGACCGAGAACAGACGTGCCACGTTGTTCCCAAAACAGGAGATCTACAAGAACGTGACGTTGGCGCATCTCGACCATCTGGTGAAGCCAGTGTTTCGCCATCCTTCGGAAGTGAGAATTACCGAAACCCTCATCGAGCGAACTGGAGTACGGCCGCGGAATGCCGTCATGCGGGCGGGTCATCTTTCCGGAGGGAATCAACAGAAAGTTGTGCTGGCGAAATGGCTCACCAAACAACCGAAACTGCTCATTCTGAACGAGCCGACCCGTGGAATGGATGTGGGCGCAAAACGGGAGGTGCTGGATCTGGTAAAGGAACTCCGCGCAGAAGGCGTTTCGATTCTGCTGCTGTCCACTGAACCGGAGACGATTCTGGCCGAGTCAGACCGGATTCTGGTGATGTGCAAAGGCAAAATCACCAAAGAGTTTGTGAACCAGGAAGTGAGCAAAGAAGATCTCCTGCTCTATGCATGAGATCAACGCAATCAGTCGAATCGGAGGATCGGGATGGGGAATATGAGTCCAGCAGTCTCTCCACATCAGTCGAACGAAACGTTCGTCGACGTGGTACTGCGATTTGCAAGTCGCAACGCGCGGTTGCTGGCACCACTGCTGACACTCATCACGATGTTCACCTTTTTCTCGTTTACAACCGAGGTTTTTCTGACGAAGCGCAATCTGCAGAATGTTGTTACGCAGGTTTCACCGATAGCCGTTGCTGCTGTGGGGGTCACCTTTGTCCTTCTCTGCGCGGAGATCGACCTCAGCATAGCTTCGATATCTACGTTCACCGGCGTGCTGGCCGCCTATTTCTGGGTAGGCGATACGATCGATCTTGGCGCCTGGGGCATTCTGGTTGCCGCGCTGGTGGCAGCCGGCCTGGGCCTGGTCAATGGTTTCTTCATTGCGTACGTCGGTATCCCCTCGTTCATGATGACGCTGGCGATGCTCACGATTGCCAGCGGGCTAGCTGTTTATGTCACCAAGGGGAGGCCGATCTTCCAGGTTCCGGATATTTTGCGTACCGTCGGCAGCGCCGGGAATCTGTTCCTCGGCATACCAGTTATCGGGATTGTTGCTGCGAGTGCGCTCCTCATTGGACATATCATCCTCGCGTACACCCGGTTTGGACGGCAGGTCTATATGACTGGTGGCAATCGAGAAGCCGCCCAGATGTCCGGCATCGATACAAGACGAGTGCTGATGCTGGTGATGATGATTGCCGGCTTTTCGGCTGGCATAACCGGGATGCTCTTTATTGGCAGGCTGGCCAGCGCCAACCCATCCGCCGGCACCAACGTCCTTATCGATACGATCGCCGCTGTCGTACTCGGCGGCACATCACTCTTCGGCGGTGAAGGCGGAATGTTGAACACCCTGATGGGATTGCTGATCTTTGCCGTCCTGTCAAACGGGTTGAATTTGCTGCCGAATCTGAGCATCTACTTCAAAGAAGCGCTCACAGGCATTATCCTTCTTGCCGCGTTGTTGTTGAACGTGCTTGCGTTGCGTTTAGAGAATGTCCAACGCAGGACTGAATAAGCCGAAAACGAGTTTTCGATACTCGAGGCGTACCCGCGCCGGTGTCCGCAACCACTGGCACGCCCAAGGAGAAACCCCGCATGACCAACGATCTGATCGATCCCCGCGATCTGGCGGCCGTCGTTGCCGGATATGAGGTGATCGACCTGACCGTTCCACTGGCAGAGAATCTGCCAGGATTCTGGCCGACTCATGTTCCTTTTCAACGCAAAATCTACAACTATTACGCACCACAGCCCGATCAGATCCAGCCACTTCATGGAATTCGCGGACCTTACTACACCGCATTCATGACCCTGGATGAGCATTGCGGCACTCATGTCGATTCACCGGCTCACTTCATACCGCCTCCTGATTCCGGATTACCGCACGCCGGCGAGCTGGGCACGATGACGCTGGACAAGGTTGATCTTCAGCGGATGATGGGCCCTGCCGCTGTGATCGACGTGACCGAGCTCAAGGACACCGGTGGCGATGGAGTGAGTCCAGAAATCATGCCGGAGCACGTCGAGCGTTGGGAAGCAACGCACGGGCGCCTGAAGGGGACCGAAGTGGTGCTCTTTCGTAGCGACTGGGACGAGCACTATCGCCCTTTTCCCGAAGGCGGAGCGTACGCAGCCGATCCATTCCTGCGCGGTGAAGGTCCAGGCTGGCCAGCTCCAGGCATCGCCTGCCTTGATCTCCTGATGGACCGCGGCTGCATGACGCTTGGACTCGATGGCGTAAGCGTTGGCGGCGTCCACGATCCGGTACCGGCGCATCATCATGGACTGGGCAAGGGGATGCTCTTCATCGAGCTTCTGGCGAATCTGAAACGGATTCCGCCTCGCGGCGCCTTTTTTGTGTATCTGCCATTGCATATATTGGGCGGCAGCGCGGGGCCCGGCCGGGCCGTAGGCTTCGTACCCAGGCACTAGTTGCACTTCACAGCAGGTAGTTCGCCAGAGGAACCGGAAGATGTTTCTCGCCTGCGAATGAGTGCGGCTATCATGCCCAAGGCAAACTTCGATATTCGGGCGTTGCCGCGCGCGTACCAGTGAAACGACGGAAAGCGACAGGGATTGACAACAGATGAGTGACGAGCGATTTCTGATAACCGGCGCGTTCGGCTGTATTGGTTCCTGGGCGGTGAAACTCCTGCGCCACGAAGGGGTCGACGTCTGGACCTATGATCTGCCAGGTGTTCCCCACCGGCTCAGGCTGCTGATGGATGACACGCAGCTCAGCGAAGTGAACATGCTCCAGGGCGATATCACCAACCAGAGCCAGTTTTTCGACGCCGTGAAGTCCAACGGGATCACTCATATCATCCACCTGGCTGCATTGCAGGTGCCGTTTGTGCGAGCAAACCCGGTCCTCGGCGCGCAGGTCAATGTCGTTGGCTCAACCATTGTGCTCGAAACCGCGAAAGAACTTGCCAGCCAGGTGCGAGGTCTCGCATACGCCAGCTCGATCGCCGTGTATGGCCCAACGCACCTCTACCCCGATGGCCCGCTCCAGCATGACGCCGATTTCGCGCCGACAACGCTATACGGCGTGAACAAGCAGGACAACGAGTGGACAGCCCGCATCTACTGGCAGGACTATCAGGTCAGATCGACTGCGTTGCGACCGTTTTTTGTGTATGGGCCGGGTCGTGATCAGGGTATCAGCTCATTGCCGACCAAGGCGATATTGGCAGCGGCAGTTGGGCGTCCCTATGAGATCACCTTCGATGGCTATGCGACGTTCCAGCATGCAGAAGACTGCGCACGGTCGTTTATCATCGCCGCCCGATCTGGCCTCGACGGTGCTCAGGTATTCAATCTTGGCGGAACCAAAGCCTCGATGAGCGAGGTCGTCGAAGCGATCGAAGCGGCAGTACCCGAGGCCAAGGGTTCGATCACGGTCTCCGGATCGCAAATGCCCTTTCCGACTGATATCGATGGCAAGCCCGCCGAGGACGCTCTCGGGACGCTCACGTGGAGACCTTTCGACCAGGGCGTCAAAGACACCATCGATGATTTCAGGGTAGCGGTAGCAGCCGGCCGACTCGACGTAGAGCGGGCGATTTCCTAGAGTACCGAATTTCGGATCGATCAGCGGCGCGAAACGTCGCCTGTTTCGTGGTGTTGCATCGCCTGATACGTTGTCTTTCGCAGTCTGCGTATCGTGAGCTTTCCGCCCTGGATTACCTCCCGGCGAACCGACCCGCGTCCACACGGTGGATGAAGTCGATGAGGCCACGGGTGTACACCTGCTGATCGTCGTACATCGCCATGTGGCTACCGTCAGGACAGTGCAGATAGCTGCCGTGCTGCACAGCTTTTGCCAACCACTTCATGTGGACCGGATCCATGGTGTCATGCTGCGCGCCTATGACGAGCGTCGGCACCTCGATCTGGCTGAGATCAGCGGTACGATCCCAGTCGAGGAGCTTGCCGCTCAGGCCCAGCTCGCTCGGCCCCTGCAGAGGAACATATATCGACTGGTTGATATGACTGAACGCTCGATTGACCGGGTCGGGCCAATCTTCTACGGGCATGCGCAGTACGTGGTGGACGTAGTGCTGCTCGATCAGCAGCTCCATGTAGCGCGGATTCTCGAGCTCGCCGGCGGCTTCGTATGCCTTGATCTCCGCCAGCTTGTCCTGATCCATCGCTGGCATCAGCACGTCGTTAGCGTAGGCATTGTATGCCGGCCCGCTGGCCATCATGTTGGAAATGATGAGCCCTTTGAGGTGCTTCTGGTACTGCAGCGCGTACTCGATCGCCAGGACGCCACCCCAGGAGTGCCCGAGCAGGAAGAAACTGTCACGTTCCAGTCCCAACGCCTGTCGGACCTGCTCCACCTCGTCCACAAATCGTGGCAGGCCCCATAGGTCCGGTTCGTCCGGCTGATCGCTGTAATGCGAGCCAAGCTGATCGTAGTAGTAATACTCGATGCCTGCGGCGGGCAGGAAGCTGTCGAAGGACTCGAAGTACTCGTGGGTTGCGCCCGGTCCACCATGCAACAGCAGCAACCGCATCGTCGGAGCATTGCCGGTGCGCTTCGTCCAGACTTTGAACGTGCCCTTTGGAGTATCGACTGGAATCATCCGGACTCCGCCGCTGAGAGTGTCGGCGCGGTCACGAGAGTCGAGATAACTCGAAGAGAATGTTCGGCTGGTGGTCACGGCGGTGTCCCTGGCGATGTGCGCCTCGCCTGGTGGTGTGGGGACGACGGTGCGACTGAAATGAGCCTGGTTTCGATGAACACTATTGAGCAGTATACGCTTCGATAGACGACCAGCAATCCGGTGCGGAGAGCGTCCCAGAACCTGCCTTGACTGCACTTTGCCTGGTTGTTCTGACAGGTAAGATAGCGCTCCAGGAAGACACCAGGTTCGACCAGAGAGGCGGTGCGAGATGGACATACACAACCAGCCAGATCAACAGCTCGTCGTCGAGATCTTTGTCAGGGACATCGAACGATCGAAGTCCTTTTACGAACGGCTTGGATTTGCGATCTCCGAGGATCGTGGCGGATTCGTCATTCTCGAATGGGATGGCCACATGCTGCTCCTGGATGAACGGAAGGAACAGCGAACAGCCCCATCTGATCCACAGGCGAATGTGCGGATAATGGTGCCGGATGTCGATCGGTACTGGGAGCTTGCCCTAGAAATCGACGCGCCAGTGCACGCAGAGATCGCAGACCGCTACTACGGCCTGCGCGACTTCACGATTGTCGATCCGGATGGCATTGGCCTCCGTTTCGCCACGCGAATCGAGAAGAGGCAAATCCACTAGCTGATCTGGCACGTCATTAAGTCTATGATTGCAGTCGGCACCTTTGCATTGCCAGCTAGCCAGTGGGAAGGTTTCGACAGCATCCGTGCAAGGAACAACAGAACGATGACGTCGAAGGATCAGGATGCAAACCAGCTGTCAGACGAGGTAGTCGCTGCAACGGGATTTCTCGCTGAGCGGGGTATCCCAACCTCAGCGCGAGAGTTTCGGCTCCGGCAGGAGTTTTTCCGGCATGGCTGGGACATTCGGGTGCGGGATGAGCAAGATGGCTGGATCGTTCACGCGATCAAGGCCGATCGCGACGAGATCCTGAAACAGGCATCCACAGAAGGCGATGTGCTCCGGATAGCTCTAATGGCTGCGATGAAGGCGGACCAGCCAACCGGTTCAGCGTAGATCGGCGAAATGCCGTTTGCCAAACCCCGAATCCAAATTCCAGTGGAGTGAAGCGACCCCGTTTCCTCCAACCCACCAGACTCAGCGCCACCGACATTTAGGATTGGAACCCTTCAGTCCTCGACTGATTCCCTCTCGCCGTCGGGATCAGACTGGTCCAATGCCGGATGGGTGAATCCCTCGGGAAGCACCGTCTGATGATTGAGCCGGCATTTGTTGACTTCTCCCTGGCTGAGTCCAATGATTCCGGCAAGGTGGGTACCTTCAAAGTTTGCGCCGCTCAGCACGGCACCGCTGACATCGGCTCCCTCGAGGTGGGCATTTCGGAGGTCCGCATGCTCGAGTCGCGCGTTGGCGAGCAATGCGCCTTCGAGATGAGCGCCAACAAGGCAAACACCCTCCAGGTGGGCCCCAGTCAGATTGGCACCCTGCAAGTGCGCTTCGGAGAGATCAGAATTGTGCAATTTTGCCTGGGTCGCAGTAGCGCCCTCGAGGTGGGCTTTCCTCAGTCGGGTGCCTTCCATACTGGTATTGCACAATCGGGCTTCGATCAGATTAGCTCCTTCCAGTTGAGCGTCGTTGAGCAGCGCACCATCGATGTGCGCCCACTGTAGGTTGGCGCCGTTCAAGTTTGCCTTGATCAGATTGGTGGACTGAATCTGGGCTCTGCTCAGATTTGCCCCAGGCAGCTGCGCGCTGGTCATGGAAGCTCCGGAAAGGAGCGCTTCCACAGCAACGACGTCGTCAAGGCGCGCTCCGATCAGATCGGCGCCACGGAGATTGACACCTCGCAAAACCGCTCCGCGTAAGTCTGCGCCCCTCAGGTTGATCCGGGCGTCCGTCCGAGCGCAAAGATCGTCATTGCGCCTGCCTATTACCGTCAGGATGGCTTGAATCTCCACCGTTGGCGCTGTGGCGACCTCACCGGCGGTCGAGCCCACGATGTGAGACTTCTGGGAATGGCCACGCACATACGCGGTCAGCACTTCCATTACTGGACCGTAATACTCGTCTGGATAGTCAATCGCGATACGTTCCAGCGCATAGATGCCACCCAACCGGGTTTCCCATGCAGCCGTTCCCCCGGGAGTGACCGCGCCAAGCTGATCGATCGCTCTGGTGAATCGTTCGTTTACCTGACCCTGACGTGCGAGCGACAGCTGCTTCTCCGCCTGAACGCGGGTATGGTCAAACGTCTGCTGGGCCTGGCGGTAATTCAGGAGCCCTGCAGCGCCAGCAAGGATAAGTGCGAAGACGGTCAGGAGCTGCACCAGCACCATCGACGACATCACCCTGGCCTCGATCATTGAGGCGCGTTCCTGAGGCGATACCTCATCGAGCACGTCTTCGCCGAAGCTCCAGAACCTGGGCATATCCCCGCGTGGCAAGAGCCACGGCAGGGCAATCCAGATCAATACCGCGGTTGCAATCAGTCCAATCAGCAGCAGGACGAGCCATCCCGGAAGCGACGTCAGCAATCTTCGGCCTGCAACAGGGTGCTCGTTCGAGCGTTCGATGGTTGCGCTCTCTTCCACTCGGAGGTTCCCTTCTCCCTGGTTATGTCGCCCTAGAGCTGTCGGCAAGCCCAACAATCGCCGGGGCGATCAGACCCAATATCATTCACGTTTCCTGATGAAGTTTACGTGACTGCCAGAGTTGCGGGCTTACCTGCGCTGAAATTCTTTATGCGACGAAGGCCGTCTATACTCGGCATCGGCTGGACAGCACAGCTTATTCGCGTTTTCCTGACTGGGATATTTTTGGCAATGCTCGAGCTCACCTTTCTCGGCACAGGAACTTCGAACGGTATCCCGGTCATTGGCTGCGACTGCGAGGTTTGCTCATCTGATGACCCCCGGAATCGGCGAAGCCGCACCTCAGCTGTCATTCGGTGGGATGACGTTTCGATCCTGATCGACACAGCGCCCGAGCTCCGTTTGCAGGCCCGTGCGACCGGGCTGAAGCACGTGGATGCGGTCCTCTTTACTCATGCACATGCTGACCATACTGGTGGGTTGGACGATCTCCGCAGGTTCAACGAGATCAACCAGCAACACTTGCCGATCTACGCCAGTCCTCTCACTGCAGAATGGCTGCGCGAGCGCTACGCCTACGCATTTGTCGACCACTTCCCCTTCTATGGTGGCAAACCCGATCTCACATTGAACGAGTTCACGAGTTCTTTTGAAGTGAACGGGAAGCCGATCGTGCCGATCAACGTTCTTCACGGCCGGCTGGAGGTTACTGGCTTCCGCTTTGGTCCGATGGCCTATGTTACGGACGCGAAAACGATTCCTGATTCATCCATGGACTTGCTGAAAGGCCTCGAGGTTCTGGTGTTGAATGCACTGCGAGAACGGTCACATCCCACACATCTGAGCATCGATGAAGCTCTTGAGGTCGTCGTTCAGCTTCAGCCGAAACGGGCGTATCTCGTACATCTGTCTCATGAGATCGGTCATGAGCAGGCGTCGGAGAGACTTCCGCCGCACGTTGCCGTGGCATACGACGGCCTGCGCGTCAGCGTCTAGTCTTGAACCGCCCGGATTCCGTTCCAGCGTCGTCCAGCATCGTCAACAAAGCGTTTGTTCCTGAAATTGCATTGCTGACGACGGTCACACTCTGGTCGTCCACTTTTATCATCACCAAAGACCAGCTCAGCGTCTTCTCGCCACTTTCGTTCATCTTCATCAGATTCCTGTTGATGGCCTCGATGGCCATTTGCATCATGATGATTCAGTCGCGAGGGTTCCCAATCCCTCAGCGGCGACACTGGTTGCGATTCCTGGTTGCCGGTCTCACGGGGTACACGTTCTATCAACTCGGCTTTGTGCTGGGACTCGACCGCACATCTGTTTTCTCGAGTTCCTTGCTGGTTGCCACAAGCCCGCTCTTCACCATGCTGATTCTTGCCGCTATCGGCGAGCGACCGCCTGCTGCGAGCTGGATTGGTGTGGCAATTGCGGTGTCCGGTGTGGCGGTCTTCCTGGTCGAGAAGCGGGGCGGCGATCGATCGCTCGAAGGTGATCTGCTGAGCCTGATGGCCGCGGTGTCGTTTGCGGCGTATGGGATCGTCAACCGGCCACTGACCGCGACCTACTCGCCTGCGATTTCCACCGCATACGCGATGACCCTCGGGTCGATTCCGTTGCTGCTCATCTCCATTCCGGCAGCAACGCGACAGGATTGGAACGCAATTGCCCTCTCGAGCTGGACGGCAATAGGCTACATGGTGATCTTTCCCGTGTATCTGGCATATATCCTCTGGAACTTCGGCATCCAGCGGCGAGGTGCAGCGATTGCCTCGAGCTTTGGGCTGCTGGTGCCGATTCTGAGCGGCGTACTGTCTGCCGTGATCTTCAACGAACAGTTCGGATTCGCCAAACTGATGGGAGGAGGACTCGTCCTCCTGGGCCTACTGACCATCCGCCTGAGCGCCCAGACTCCGGCCAGGAAGTGACGCCCATGAGTTCGGAATATGGGGCATGGCCATCATGCCCGACCCCACCAAGTAATCTGGAGAACGCTACTGTCTCGATGCCCAATCTGCAGACGTCACAACCGGGAGCTGAAGGGCCCGCTCTCGCTCGAGATCGAGGTTGCCGATGTGCAACGAAAGCGGCGACTGCACCCACTTGAAGATCGAACGGAGGAAGAGCCGCGTGAACTTTTCGACATAGCCTTGCACGGTTTCCGCATCGTATTCGGGAAACATCGAGACGATGATCTGCTCGACTTCCTCCGGTAGGAGCTTTTCACCGGCGAAGAGATAGAAGCAGGCATCGAGAACCGGGAACGGCATGAGCTCTTCTTCGCCGGTCTGGTTCGGCGCCAGCTCCGGTCCCGGTGGTTTTGCCAGCACGGCGGCGATCCCCTCATAACCGTGCTGCTCATGGAGGTAGTCAAGGAGATACATCACGACGGTCTTCGGCACGTTCGCCAGGACCGCCAACGCTCCCATCAAATCACCACCAATTGTGGTGTAACCGACCGCTTTTTCGGTCATATTCCCGGTTTGCAGAAAGAGAGCGTGCGCCGAATTGGCCCAATTCCACATCCGCTGGGCTCGCAGGCGAGCCTGGATGTTCTGCTCTGTAATCGACGTGACCTCCATGCCGTCTTCCAGCATCGCGTCAACTGCTTCGCGCTCTCGCTCGAACGCCTCATCAATGGACACAATTTCGAGGGGTACTCCGAGCTCACGGCAGATCGTTTCGGCGGCATGTCGCGTTTCATCGGACGAGTAGCGAGAAGGTTGATAGAACGCCCGGATCATCGATCCTGGATCAGCCGGCTGAACGCTCGTTGCATACCGATGGGCCACGAGCAACGTCAACAATGAATCCCGGCCGCCAGAAAGTGAAATGCCCAGTACCCTGAATGCCTTGTTCTTCTCGAAATAATCGCCGACTCCAAGGGCAAGGGCGTCGAGAATTTCTTCGCAGAGGGAGTCTCTGGCAGATACCAACATCTCCTTCGGCGGCAGGAAGAAACTTCGGTGAGCGGGAAACGGATAGATCAGCCCGGCTCGCGACTTCGCGGTATCAAGCTTCGCCACTGGAACGTCGATGATCTCAGGTAGCGGCTGTTGCCCGAGATGATCCTCCCGGTCCATACGCCAGGTTGTGTTCTCAGATCTCAGACGCAGCGTGCGCTCCAGATCGATCGTCGTTTCAGCAAAACCTGGCATGAACCGGCGACCTTCGACCATTGGCTTGCCATTTTGATTGACGAATCCACCGCCATCGAAGATCAGCCCGTCGTTCGCCCCAACGAGATTGGCATAGGCGACGGTGCATTGATTGTCGGAGGCGCGTGTCGAGATCAGTTCGCGACGGGTTTGCTGAATACCGACCCGAAATGGAGATGCTGAAATGTTGGCGATAACCTCAGCGCCTCCGTAGGCGCGGCGCCGCATCGGTCCATCAGCACTCCAGAGATCCTCACAGACTTCTGCTCCCACCAGTCCAAAGTCGAACCGCACGAGCAGGTCGCCAAACGGCACCCCATGATGCAAGTCGACCATCCCCGCGGCTCCCCGCGACATGGTCCTGCCCTCATAAAAAACGTTGTACGTGGGGAGCTTTTCCTTCGGTATGAGTGCAACGACATCGCCAGCTGCCACAATGGCAGCACAGTTGAATCTCAACCCATCGTGGTTGATGACCACCCCAATGATCCAGGCGGCAGGCAGGTCGGCAGTCCGGGCGGCGAAGTGCTCAAGCTCAGGCCACTGCCGGTCGACGAAGCCCTGCCACTGAACGAGATCTTCCGGGGTATATCCACCGATCGCCTGTTCTGGAAATACCCCGAGGGTTACTGCGCTCTCCGACATCGCATGAGCGACCTCGATCGCCTGATCGGCGTTCGCTCGAAATGCACCTACAGTGGTATTTATGCTCGCCAGACCGATGTTGATGAGTCGCACGCATGTCTCCCGCAGCGAAGCGTGTCATTAGCGCTAAAGCTTACGATGCGGGATCGAAAGGTGCGTGGACAATGAGCACAGGGACCTTTGCGGATTGCACCAACTCGGCGGTGACACTGCCAATCAGCAGCCGCTTGACGCCCGTGCGTCCATGGCTGGACATGACGAGCATATCCCCCTCCTCCACAAGCGCCTTGAGCTCGGGCACAGGCTCGCCAATTCTGACGGCAATCGCTGCCGGGAGCGATGCATCCCGAAATACCTGAGCCTGCTCGGCAAGATAGGAGGATGCCGCATGACGCAACGCATCAACGGTTGCCGCATGGCCTGACGTGGGCTTGCTTGCCAGATGAACTGCTTCCTGAATCCCCTCGATATCGACGACCCTGGTGAGCAGAACAGGAACTCCGATAGTCGTCGCAAGATCACCAGCAAGAGGCAAAGCCTGTTCAGCGGCCTCGGATCCATCGAGCGGCACCACGATCCTGCTCACAGGCACAACGGGGATCGGTCGTTCCCCGCCTCTTACAAGCAGCACAGGGGTTGCCGAACGCCGGGCGACATCGTCCGCGACGCTCCCATACACGAAGCGGCGCCCCGGTCCATAGCCACGCGTCGTCATGATGGTCAGGTCGGCGTCCTCAGTCTGCACCAGGATCTCTTCGGCTGGCTCGCCATCGAGCACGAGAAGCTCAACGGTTCTGCCCTGCTGCTCGAAGACAGCTGATGCCTCACGCAACTGCGTTTCCGCTGACTCCGCCAAATCAATCCGATGCTTCGGGCTAAGGCCTCCAGGAAGCACCCGTATCAGCCTGACGCCATGACTTGGAATGACTTCCGCATACGGCAGCGCCTGCATTGAAGCTTCAGAGCCATCGATGGGAAGGAGCAGCCGAGTCAGCATGTCTTCACATCCATTCGTCTCTCCTTCCTGGTGCTAATTCGTCGCTTCCACACGCGCCGCTGCTGGAACAAGAACCACCGGCGCAAGATCCGACCGCACCAGTTTCTCAGCAACGCTTCCGAGTAGCCACCGCTTGAATCCGCCCCGTCCGTGACTGGTCATGACAATGACATCGCCGTCCTCGATCTGCGACTCGATCGCTGAAATCGTTGGGCCCTCGATGACCGCTGAGGTCATGGACTCGCTCATTTCATCCAGCTGACCTGACGCTTCCCGGTGGTTCTCCCGAGCAGACTCGATCAACTCGTCGGTGACTTCCTGATAGAGCTCTGCAGGATAATACGCGCTGCCAATCGGGGTTGGCATCACCATCGTTGCAGCGTTGACCGCTGTGATCAGATGCACTCTCGAATCAGTCGCCCTGGCCAGATCCGCTGCAACTGGCAACGCTTCGGCCGCTATTTCAGAACCGTCCAACGGCACGACCACTCTGCGAACGACGATGGGATCATCACTTGCTCTCGGAGTCTCAGGGGGCTGCACGACCATAACAGGAATCGCTGCGGTCCTGGCGATTCGATCGGCAACGCTGCCAAATGCCAGTCTCCCCAGAGCACCGTGGCCCCGGCTTGCCATCACCAGCATCGTTGCTTCCATCTCTGCAGCGGCACTGAGAATCGACTCCGCCGGATCTCCTGAGACGATGGAGTTGCTGAAGTTCGTGCCAAGACGCTCCGACCAGCGCGTTGCGATGTCGTCCATCATCAGACTTGCCGCATCGTGCTCCATTCGCTGCACTTCCACGACCGAAGCCATCTCCGTACCGAACAATCCACGAAGTGGCTCAGGATCCGGCATGACGTGTATCAGAGTGACCATCCCCTCACGACCTGCGACGGCACTCGCATAGGGAATAGCATGCTCAGCGAGTTCCGATCCATCTACCGGGACAGCAATACGCGGTGACGTACTCATCGAATTCTCCTTCACGCGTTCAGGTCAGACCTCGTCTATGATCCATTACTTGTAGTCAGGCTCGACTGAAACCGACTTCGTCCCGACGCTTCCACACGCATTTTACGAACCACCCCGTGTCATCACGGCAGTATCCGCTTTTCTCAGGGTATAGGAGAACCAGGAATCTTTGTGAGTCATCTCCGGCCAATTGCGCGACAACTCTGCAACAGGCGAATGATTCGCTCATCGGTTCTGCTACCATCAGTGCCGTGACCAAACCACCAGCACGAGGGGACCATATGACGGCACCAACCACTGACTCCCGAATGTACCAGACAATGATGGGTCAACCAGCGGAAATCGGCCGTCTGGTTCGTGACGAGTGGGATCAGGCCGAAGCCGCCGCTGCAATGCTCGCCAGCGCCGATCGCGCAGTTCTCGTGGGCATTGGCACAAGTTTGCATGCCGCGATGGTCGGCTCCTGGCTGCTCACTGCTGCCGGCTTGCCATCGCGCGCTGTATCCTCCTTCGACTTCGCGACGTACCCCGAGTTTTTCCCCGTCACGTCATCTGATGCGGTCATCATCATGGCCCACACAGGCGTGAAGTCGTACTCCCGGCTGTCCCTGGAGCGCGCGGCGAACCTGGGGGCCACCGTATTGTCAGTGGGCAGTACGAGTGCGGAGCACCCCGGCTCCCAGCTCGTTCTCCGAACTGTAGAGCGAGAGACTTCGGCGGCGTATACCTCATCTCATCTGGCGGCAATGACCGTGCTGGCCGAGATCTCGACTCGCCTCGGCGAACATCGAGCCGGATCTCAGACGTCAGGGTTCGAAGTGGCCCTCGCAGCATTGCCGGATCAGATTGAGTCGATTCTGAACCGTGCAGCAGAACTGGAACCTGTTGCGACCTACGCCAGCAGCCAGCGGGTCTATGCGGCCGGAACGGGCCCAAATGAAGCAACCGTTCTGGAGCTCGTCATCAAGGCCCGCGAAGCCGCCTACGGTCATGTCGACGCACTTGCTGCGGAGCAATTTCTGCATGGCCCGATCGTGGCAGTGAACGAGGGCGACGTGGCCGTGATGGTGCACGTGCCGGGAGCCGGAGCGGAGCGGGTCGCTCAAATCACGCATGTGCTGGAGGGAATTGGGGCCCGGCTGCTGGTCGTTGGCTCGAACGTCGACCTGGTTTCGGAGGCAACAACATTTCTTCTACCGGACGTGCCAGAGTTGCTTTCACCACTGCTGGCAGTGGTGCCGATGCAGATGCTGGCGTACCAGATGGCCGCGATAAAGGGAATCAATCCAGATACGTTTCGCCGTGATGATGAGCGATACAAGAGTGCTTTTGGGAAGCTGGTGCTTTGATGGTCGCTGTCTCGCCTGAATCACCAATCGGAATCGTGATGACCCGATGACCTCCTTTATGGAACGGACCATGCACGGGCAGCCTGAGGATCTCAGGAAGCTGCTTTCAGAAGGATGGGAGCAGGCACAAGCAGCTGCGGACCTGGTGTCTGGCTCGCGGCGCGTCCTGCTCGTCGGGACGGGAACGAGCCTGCACGCGGCAATGGTGGGATCGTGGCTCTTCCGGGCGGGCGGCATCGACGCAATCGCTCTGTCTTCCTTCGATTTCGCGATGTATCCCAGTCAGTTCGGCGTTCGATCCACTGACGCGGTTGTTGTTCTCGCGCACACAGGTGAAACGGGCTACTCAGCCATCGCGATGGCCAAGGCTGCTGCTTCGGGCGCTACGGTGCTTTCGGTCGGTAGCCGCACGGCGCAGCACGCTGGTCCGAGCTTGACGTTGCGCACCGTTCCGCTCGAACGAGCCGCGACATACACCGCGTCGCACCTGACGGCAATGACGGTCCTCGCACAGGTAGCGATCGAACTTGGCTTTCGAACGGATATGGGCCCAATGGATCAGCTCAGGGACTCTCTTCTGCAGCTACCGGAGATGGTTCAGTTTGTTCTATCCCGACAAGAGGAAATCGCCACCGTGGCAGCGATGGCGGCTGAGCGCCGAGTGTACGCAATTGGAGCCGGTCCCAACGAAGCGACTGCACTCGAGCTTGTCATCAAAGTACGGGAGGCGGCATTCGCCCCTATCGACGGCATGAGCGCTGAGCAGTTTCTGCATGGCCCGATGGTCGCGATGAACCCTGACGATCTCTTGGTCGCCGTGAACCCAGCCGGTTCATCAAGCGATCGTATTGCTGCGATCGCAGAGGTCGCTGTATCTCTGGGAGCTCACGTTTGGCATGTTGGCGACGCGCCGGCGCCTAGAAGTGCGATTCCGTTTGCACTTCCCGAGGTGCCAGAGATTCTCTCTCCGCTCGTTGCCGTGGTACCCATGCAGATGCTTGCACTGGAAATGGCCAGAGCGCGAGGCACCAATCCTGATGACTTTCGCTGGGACGACGACCGGTACAAGCAGGCCTTCGCGCGATTGAGTCTCTAAACCGGATCAACTGGATGATACAGACCAGCCTCTCCGCCTCACTCCCACTTCGAGGGCCGTCCGGTGAACTAGTCGATCTCTGGCGCACGATGCAATCGCATGGGATCGTCGAGCTGCCTCCAGCATTCGTCCATCATGCATCTCAGACGATGCACGTGGTCACCAACCAGACCCCCGTATGTCTGAATCGCGAAGAAAACGATGCCTGCACCAGACGCCCAGATCGAGCGCCGCTTTCGGCGCTATGGAGAGCTCGCCGGGCTGGCGTTC
>JBGTJM010000512.1:0-1779 GCA_041745115.1 Thermomicrobiales bacterium | reverse complement strand
ATGTTTCTCGCCGGTCCGGAATCGAGCAGCAGGACCCATCGGTACGTCGTAGCCGACAACGATGGGGTGGCTGGCGACTACTGGCTCGGACTTCACTCGATTCGGTCTACAGGTGAACTCTGCACCGTTCTTCAGGAGATTGCAGCAGACGGCTGGATCATTGTCGACGGGCACCGTTTGCGAGCTGGTTGGGCGTTTCTTGGCCCGTTCGCAGACGTGATCCGAGGGACCACTGAAATTTCCTATCGCGGTGAGAACGGCATCGTGGTCCAGGCGGTTCTGCCTGTTGGCAGATGGTCTGAATCTGCTCAATCCACGTGTAGCGATAGTGCCTTTCTGATTGCCGCTTACAGCTGACGACTGCGAGAACTATCGAGGGCGCCACAAAGCCCGCCATCATATACTTTCTCTGGCGATGATGTCCGCCCGGACTCCACTGGGATCCAAACTGCCGCATTCCCTTGGCTGATGACGTCTACCGGTATTCGAGCGCATGCACCGCGCGTTTGAAAGGGTAGATTCATGGATCTAGTTTGGATATCGATTGGTGGAATCATTGGGGTGAATTGTCGCTACTTCGTCTTCAGGTGGGCAGTCGATCGATTTGGACCGGGCTTCCCATACGGAACGCTTCTCGTGAACCTTTCTGGTGCTTTTCTGGTTGGCATACTGGCCACTGCGTTGACGGAGTGGCTAATCGTCGATCCAAGGCTGAGGTTGTTTGTCATCATCGGATTTCTGGGTAGCTACACCACCTTCAGCACGTTCACTTACGATGCATTCGTGCTGGCAGATCGTGGTGACTGGGGCCGGGTAGCGGTATACGTACTAGGTACGAATGCACTGTGCCTGGCTGCATGTTTGGTTGGCGTCATGATTGTCCGGGCAGCGTTCGTCAGATAGCGGAGGTTCGCTTATGAACGAGACATTTACCGACAATCATGGCATTCGGGTCCGCGCCTACTTCGGTGAGCGCGACCGGCACCAGGGGCAGCCACTTTGGTCCGCATTGCTGCAACACCTTCGAGAACACGGCGCTGCTGGAGCAACCGTAACTCGAGGAGTGGCTGGATTCGGAGCGAATTCCAGGATTCACGTCGCGAGCATTATCGAGCTTTCCAGTGACCTTCCACTCGTTCTGGAGTGGGTCGACGCCGAGGATCAGGTGAACAAACTATTGCCGGAAATCGAAGCAATGCTTCAAGGGGGGATGCTCACCACAGATCGCGTTTCGATCATTCGCTATCAGGCCCACCAGGAATCTCTTCGAACTGACAAGCGGAGTTGAGTATACGTGTGGCCAGATGTCAAGCTCAGCCGGCTGTCGGTCTCCATGTCATGGGCAGACCTGGGCAGTTCCAAATGAAAAGAGGATGCCACGACGGCATCCTCCTCAACTGAAGTTCTTTTGTCCGGCTAGATTTGCGTGGCGCGGCGACCTGTCAGCAGATTGAAGATCAGTAGCGCTACGGCCACAATCAGAAGCGCATGGATGAGATTGCCAGCAACTCCTGCAACCAGACCAACGAGCCATACCGCTAGCACGATTGCCAGAATAACCCAGATAACTGCCATCATTTTTGAGCTCCTCTCCGGTTACCAAACTGTTTCTTACAACGGCAAGCCCTTGCCGCCTTCCAAATCCCATTGGCCAAACGGCCCGGGAGGATTTCTAGTCGGTCACCTTGTCCTTGACGTCCTGAAGCTTGTCCTTTACTCCGCCGATTGCCTGCTTCGCCTTGCCGCTCAGCTCATCGGCCGCACCTTCCTGACGAGTTT
>JBGTJM010000511.1:0-2746 GCA_041745115.1 Thermomicrobiales bacterium | reverse complement strand
AGCCGAGTTGGAGGGGCCGGGGCGCTATCGAAATCGAGAGGGCATTTTGAGCGAACAGCCGTCATTGCCGTTTTGGGAGGAAGAGCACTCCCGCCACTTTATCGATATGGGGCGAATCTATACGCCGCGGCGGGATGAGCTTCAGCAGGCCTTTATCGATCTGATTCCGGCCTGGCATGACGATGCGTTTACCGCTGTCGAGCTCGCCAGTGGCACGGGCTGGCTGGCGGCCGGGATTCTCGAATGCTATCCACGGGCGAGGGTCGTCGCGCTGGATGGCTCAGAAATGATGCGAGCCGAGGCGAGAAAGACACTTGAGCCATTTGGTGAACGAGCAGTCGTCGGACACTTCGTGCTGGAGCACGTGCCGTGGCGGCAAGAATTGCCTGATGGTCTTCGAGCCATCGTGTCCTCATTGACCATTCACCACCTGCGCGGCCCGGAAAAGCAGCAGCTCTTCGCAGACCTCTACACCAAAATTGAGTCGGGCGGCGCCCTGCTGATTTGTGACATCGTCGAACCGGCAGGGGAATGGACAAGGCGTCATTTTGGCCGAGCCTGGGCCAACGACGTGACACTGCAGTCGGTCGAGCTTACTGGTGACGACTCAGCATACCGCAGCTTCATGCACGAACGATGGAACTACTTCGAGAACTCCCCGGAAGAAAACGCAGGTGATTATCCAAGCACCACCTCCGAGCACATTTCGTGGCTGAACGAGGCCGGTTTCGAAGGAGTCGACGTGGCCTGGTCAAGGGCAGGGCACACGCTCTTCTGCGCATACCGACCCTGAGTTCATACTCATCTGGGGCTCCACGACTCGCGAGAACCTCCAACCCTTCACTTTCCAGCTATTTTGACACCTAGTCAACAGCGAAAGCGTCTGCTACTATTCACTCCCCGCGTACGGACGCAAGTCCGTTCGTTTTCCCGCCTCTTATTGAGTTCGGTTTTCTGCATGGGGTGTGTTCATGCAGTCACGGCTCTATGGCGCTGACGGTGAGGGTTCGTCGTGATTTCGGATGTCCGTGCTGCCATCACTGGTGTGATGGTTGTTTTCCTACTTGCGATGATGCTTCTGCCATCGACGGATTCGCTGGCGAGATCGCGCGAACGTCCAGATATATCTCTCTCCGTGTTTCAGTGTCCGGCAGGGATGACTGCCGGTTCCTTCTCAATTGTCGACTGCGACCCGTTGCCGGAAGGCTTTTCGGTTGAGATCATCTCGATCGATGGTAGCCAGCCGAAAGTGACGGAAGCCGATGCGGCTCGGGCTGGTCACATCCTGCGCTGGCAGGTAACTCCGACGAATGCCGACATCGACAAGTGGGGCATTCGGCAAACAGCTCTGCCCGAAGGTTCGACGTCGTACGCCATTCAGGGCGACACCGTCACGGCCCAGCAAACTCCCCTTTACGACTTCCGGTTTACCACCAGTGAAGCCGACCCCTCCACCGATCTGATGATGTTTGTGTTCACGTCCGCGGCGGCCGGTGTCATCATTCCGGCCTCTGAGCAGCAGGAATCCCAAACCGATGTCTCGACTGAAATCGCAAGTGGCGAGCAGTCTGACGACAATACGGCGACGACTATCGAAGGTGTGCAAACTCGAACCAGCACAGCGTCAACGGACACGCGCGCCATTCGACGGGAGCCGGTGCCGCTGCGACTTGCGGCCGACTCACGGGCCTCTATTGTCGAGCAGCTCGGGATCGGTGATCGGGTCGAGGTCCTGAATGGACCATTTCAATCAGGATCGGGTGACTGGTACGAAGTAAGCAGCGCATCCGGCGCCATTGGCTGGATTCCTGCGAGTGGGTTCGAACCTGCTGCTCAGGTCGCTACCAGTCCGCCACCACCATCTAATCCGGACTATTCGAAAGCACCCCAGTCTTCTGTCGATGCCGAAGCCCCTTCTACGTCGAGTGTGCAGACAGCGTCATCGCCTCCAGACACGGTCTCAGCCGACTCGAATCTGGAGCCTGGTGACCGGGCTATCGTGTTCGATCCGCCGCTCAGTCTCCGCAACGCTCCAGGCACCGAAGGTGCGATCGTCGACACGCTCGCCGCTGGTCAGATGGTGAGCATTTTGTCGGAATCGGGACAGGCAAATGGCTACACCTGGTATGAAGTGAAGCTTCTGTCGACGGGTGGCGCGACAGGCTTCGTGGCCGGCGCGTTCCTGCAGAAAGTCGGCTTTCTGCAGGGCGAGAGCGTTGTCGTAAGCGATGGGCCCGCCAACCTGCGCTCGGCTCCCTCGACCGGAGCGGACATTCTCGGCAGCCTCGAGAAGGGAGCCTCTGCAGTCATCCTGTCCGGTCCGGCAAGTGCAGACGGTCAGGAATGGTTTGAGATCGAACTCGGTGATGGTTCGAAGGCATGGATCAGTGGATCGCTCCTGGCACTATCCGGGACGGCGCCAGCTGAGTCAGCGGCTGTAACTTCCGTGTCTGAATTAGTCCCTGGGTCTTTTCGCACTGGTGCCTGGCTGACTGTTGTCGACCCGCCGATCAATCTGAGGAGTGCTCCTGGCATCTCGAGTCCAGAAATCGAAGCACTGCAACTCGGCGACGTGGTCATCGTGTTGAGTCAGCCGGAGATGGCCGACGGCTACTCCTGGTACCTCGTGGAGACGAATGGCCAAACGGGCTATGTTGCCGGGGAGTTTCTCGGCGGTGGGTTCCTGCCGGGTGAAACTGTGCGCGTTTTCGATGGGCCAGTCTACCTGCGGACAGGGCCCTCAATT
>JBGTJM010000510.1:0-2393 GCA_041745115.1 Thermomicrobiales bacterium | reverse complement strand
AAGTGCGGCCGAGATGCCAGCAAACCAACTGTATATGGGTGACTTGGTCGAGAGAAAAACTCTTCGACCGGAGCTTCTTCGACAATCCTGCCGGCATACATGACCAGGATTCGGTCGCAGACTTCGGCAGCCATGTTCAGGTCGTGCGTGATCACGATCACGCTCATGCCTGTCAGGTCACGCATCTCTTTAAGCAACTGGATGATCTGATGCTCGATCGTCACATCGAGCCCAGTCGTGGGTTCATCGGCGATCAGAAGTCGGGGGCTACAGGAAATCGCCATCGCGATCATGACTCGCTGGGCCATGCCACCGGAGAGCTGATGCGGGTAGGCTGCCAACCGACGTTCAGGCTCGGGGATGTGCACCGTCCGAAGAAGTTCTATCGCCCGCTCCTGAGCCTGCGTCTTATTCATTCCCTGCCGATGGATCAAAACCTGTCGGATCTGTTCACCGACGCTTAGAACTGGATTCAGGGATGCTCTGGG
Organism: Thermomicrobiales bacterium; assembly: GCA_041745115.1. Taxonomy (GTDB): domain Bacteria; phylum Chloroflexota; class Chloroflexia; order Thermomicrobiales; family UBA6265; genus JAHBVL01. Next base: position 1,905 of record JBGTJM010000510.1, on the reverse strand, counting down.
ATTCTGGAAGATCATTGCAATCTGTTTGCCACGAATCTCCTGTTTCTCCTTTTCGCTGACGTGTGTAATGTCACGCCCTTCGAGGAGTATCTGACCAGAAACGATCCTTCCAGGGCTCTTCAGCAAATCAACTATCGAGAATCCGGTTACGCTTTTCCCCGAACCACTCTCGCCAACCAGTCCAATGATTTCACCTGTTTCGATCGTGAGGGTGAGATCCTCGAGCACACTGGCGACACCCTTGCGGGTGAAGAAGCTGGTGTTGAGCTGGCGAATCTCCAGAAGTGGTGGTGTCGCTTCTGTGCGCGCATCGCTCTTCACTGGCTGATTAACATCTGACGCGTTTTCTGACAATAGAATCGCCTGCAATGACTCTCTAATCTATCTTGACTAACGTCGGCGAGGGTCGAGAATATCCTGTAACCCATCGCCAATAAGGTTGAAGCCCAACACGGTAACTGCAATGGCTAGTCCGGGGAAGGTGTACATCCACCAGTGCCCGCGCAGGAAGTCCTGGAACCCGAGCTGGATCATCGCGCCCCATTCAGCTCGAGATGTTTCGACTCCGAGGCCGATGAACGAGAGACCAGCCGCTTCCAGGATGGCCCAACCGAACTGCATTGTCGAAATGACGAACACCGGAGTCAGGCAATTTGGGATGAGATGCCGAAACACGATCATCCGGTGGCTGGATCCGATCGCCTGAGCCGCCATGGCGTATTGACTGGTCTTGGCGGATAGCATCGAACTCCGCATCAACCTCGCATAGCCCGGGATATTGAGCACGGACGTGGCGATGATGACGGTCTGAATACCCGGTCCCAGCGCGTATGCAATGCCCATCGCAAAGATGAATCGTGGAAAACCCTGCAGGATATCCATGAATCGCATCGCGACTTCATCGACAAATCCACCGACATACCCTGAAATCGCCCCGAATGTGGTGCCGATCACGAGTGAGATCAGTACTGCCGACAAGGCGATTGTCAGATCGATTCGTGCGCCAAACAGCACTCTCGAGAAGATGTCCTGACCAAACTGATCGGTACCAAAGAAGTGTTGACGGCTGGGTGGCTGGGAGGCAGACGGAAGGTCGACGGCGTTCGCTGGAAACGGCGCAACCCACGGTGCCAGGATTGCCGACGAGACGACGATTCCGATGAGGATCAGACCTATCACGGCCGTCGGATTGCGCTTGAGTGCAAACCAGTATTCTTCGGCCTGGTCCGACCTCGGTGGTCTCAACGCGGCGTGTGCGGGAGCTACGCCAGAACCGGTTGCAGCATTCGCCGCAGGTGCTGTCATTTGCTAGAACTCCACCCGCGGATCGAGAATGGCGGACAGCACGTCGACAATGAGATAGGCGAAAACATACACGCCAACTGCGACGATGATGAATCCCTGGACCGCCGGATAGTCACTGCCCATAATCGCGTCGAACGAGTACTTCCCGAGACCGGGCCAGGTGAAGATGTACTCCACAAGCACTTCGCCGCCGATGGCATATCCAAAGACTGCGGCAATGATGGTGAGAACCGGAATGATGGCGTTCTTGAATGCATTGGTGAATATGATTGTGCGGTTTGGCAGTCCCAGCGATTTCGCCGTTCGCACATAGTCCGAATTGAGGGCGTCGATCATCGTTGCCCGGGTCATTCTGGTAATGGGAGCCATGGCGGTCAGTCCGATGGTCAAAACGGGCAGGACGAGCTGCCTCGTCGCCGCCTTGAACGTTGCCCAGTCACCCGCAATCAGAGAATCGATCGTATAGAGCCCCGTGACGCGATCGGGTGCGGTCATTGCGATAGGCAACCTGCCTTGAGGGCCAGGAAGCCACCCCAGACGCGAGTAAAAGGTCGACAGCAGGATCAGGGCTATCCAGAAAATGGGCATCGAAACGCCCAG
>JBGTJM010000509.1:0-8356 GCA_041745115.1 Thermomicrobiales bacterium | reverse complement strand
AGTCCTCGCGACCGCCGGACTTCTTATCTTCGCCGCATGTATCGCAGCGTTCGGATTCATGTCCGACATCTTTCAGTTTCTGAATGACACCTTGCAGCTTCCGATCGAGGCACTGGCCAGCGCCCTGCAAATCGCACCTCTGGCACTGATGGTGATGTTCTTTTCGGTCCCCGCCGGATTCTCGTCTTCAGTCGTTGGCGTCGCTGCTCGCACAGTGACGTTGACTCGTTCACCCGAGGACTCGAGGGGCAAGGTGATCGCCACCCAGTCGCTCATTCAGAATCTGGGAGCACTGGTGCCGACACTTCTCGCCGGGATCGCAGCAGACCTGATAGGAGTAGAGCGAGTCGCGGTGATCATCGCCGCCCTGATGATCGGCGGTGCCGCAGCAGCATTCCTCACCCGTAGACCAGCTCAGGCTCTCAGCCCTGCCTGAACGCGAATAGAAGGCTTCAGCGAGCTGCCACTTTCTTGAAACGCTTCTTCCCGACTCGGAACAACACCGGCTGATCGCCGATCTCAAAAACACCGTCGGCATCGTCAACGCGGACACCATTGATCGCCAGGCCACCCTGACTTGCCAGCCGTCGGGCCTCGCCTCGGGAGCTCGCCATGCCCGCGAGCACGAACGCTTCGGCGATCGTCACATCTCCGTCGGAAGGTGCCAGGTCGATCACAATCGATGGAACGTTCGGGTCGTCCAGCATCGCATCCATTGACTGCCCGGAAAAAAGCGTTTGTGCCGCTGCGTCCGCCTCTGCAGCTGCCGCATCTCCATGGGCAAGCCTGGTCGTCTCCACCGCCAGCAGCCGCTTGGCGTCCCGCAGGCCCTCTCCTTCGGCAGTAGTCAGGTCGTCGATCTGCTCATCCAGCACAAACGTATACAGCTTCAGCAATCGCTTCACATCAGCATCGTCGACATTCACCCAGTACTGGTAGTAGTCGAACGGACTCGTCAGGGAGCCATCGAGCCAGACAGAGTTGCCTGCGGTCTTCCCCATCTTTGCCCCTGACGCTGTAGTCAGCAACGGGCACACCAGCCCAAACGACTTCACGCCCTCCACACGCCTGATCAGATCGACGCCTGCCACGATGTTTCCCCATTGGTCAGAACCACCCATCTGCAGCAGACAGCCGGTTGTCCTGTAGAGATGCAGAAAATCATAGGCCTGCACAATGCGATAGTTGAACTCCACGAAGTTCAATCCCGTGCCCGCTTCGATTCGCAACTTATAGGTTTCAGCAGCGAGCATCTCGTTCACCGAAAAGTGGCGGCCAATGTCCCGAAGAAACTCGATGTAGTTCAGTCGCAAAAGCCAGTCCGCGTTGTTCATCAGCAACGCTGCTGGATTCTCGCCAAAGCGATTTCCCTTGAAATCAAGAAACTGGTTGAATTGCGGCAATATCGAACGCAGGTTCGTCCGAATCTGCTCGTCAGTCAGCACATCGCGCACCGATGTGCGCCCGGATGGATCACCAACAAGGGCGGTTCCACCGCCACCAAGCGCAATCGGCTGATGACCAAACCGCTGCAACACCGCCAGCATCATGATCCCGAGCTGGTGCCCTACGTGCAGTGAACTCGCAGTCGGATCGAACCCGATGTACGCAGTCAGGGTTCCTGCATCCATGGCCTCGCGCAGCGCTGCCTCATCGGTGATATCGAACACATATCCACGCCGCCGCATATAGTCGACAGCGTGATCCCCGGCCTGTCGGGCTCGCTGAGCCGCATCGTCTGATTGTCGAGTCATTTAGCCAGATGCTCCCGCCAGAAATCCCTGGACAAAACCTGGAATCTGTGACCAATCGCCGGAGTAAATCCACATTCCTTCAGCCGTGAAATCTGAGTACACATAGCCAAAGAGATCGGCAAACTCGACCGTTTCTTCAGTAAAGTTGTCTGCCGCCAGCGCCAGGGCTAATCTCCGCGACGCCCCGATGTCATTCCGCACGACTCGTCGGTACCGGTGAGCCAGATCAGGAAGCTGACTCCGGTACTCATCACTGGTGACTTTCTCGAGCATCGCCGACAGTACAAGTCGCTGGCGCATCACTCTTCCCGCGTCGCCGTCCTGATGCCGTGTCCGCACGAACTTCAGCGCGTCGATCCCATCAAGATAGACAGGCCCAGCCGGGAAAAAGATCGACTCAATGCCGTGATCCGGAGTGGGAAACTCCCCATCGAAGAGGTCGTAGGGATTGTTGACTTCGACACCATTCACCGTGTTGACCAAATCGACGAACCCATCGAACGTCGCCAGCGCAACCGCATCCACCTGCACACCAAAGTTGGCCAGCACCGTCGCCTTCATTGTCTCGGCCCCGGCCTTAAAGGCCCCATCCTGGGCTTTCGAGCCAAAGTCATAGGTTCTGGTGATCTTGTCGTAGCCAAAACCAGGTATCTCCAGATAGAGGTCACGGGGAACGTTCACCGCCCGCATCCGGCCTGTCGGCAAATGCAGCCTCGCGATGATGAACACATCGGCGTTTTCAGGATCACCCGGCAGTTTGAGCTCCGGCGGTCGCGTGTCAAGGCCGCCACCAATGACGGTGAATGTCTCCAGATCAGCTGGCTCGAGGTCGCCTTGGCCCAGCGTTCGCTGGACCGAATGAAACGTTGAGAGAAGCGTCAACCCGGCTGCTGCAGCAGTCTTGAACGCACGTCGACGAGAAAGAATCATGGAATCACCTGCGATATCGTTCTGAAACGGAACAGGAATAGTCCGTGCCTGTCCTGAAGGTAGCATCGACAGCGAACTGGGAGCAAATCATCAAGCTTCAACATCCCGGCACTTCACAGCTCAGCAGTACACTCACCCCGACAATTCGCTTCGAAACCATGGTACGGAGGCACGAGTGCCAGCATCACACCACATGACACCAACCGAGCTTCAGGCTCTAATAAGGGATATCCCCGATTTTCCGCAGCCAGGGATCCTGTTCAGAGATATCACTCCCTTGCTGGCCGACTACCGGGCATTTGTCTCTGCGATCGATTTGATGTCCGGCGCATTCGGAGAAATCGATCACGTAGTGTGCATCGAAAGCCGCGGCTTCATCTTTGGAGCGCCAATTGCCTGCCGCCTGGGAGCTGGTCTGGTTCCCGTCCGCAAGGCTGGCCGCCTCCCAGCCGACACCCTGGGTGAAAACTACGATCTCGAATACGGCACAAACACCGTAGAAATCCATGCCGATGCCATCGCTGCGGGAGAGCGAGTCCTTATCGTCGACGATTTGCTTGCCACTGGCGGCACAATCTTCGCGGCCGCAAAGCTCGTCGAACGCCTCGGTGCTCACGTGGCAGGAGTCAGCGTCCTCATAGAGCTCAGTCAGCTGGGCGGCCGGCAGAAGCTGTCCGGCCTGGAAGTGCTTAGCCAGATCATCTACTAAACCTGTCCGGTTCGGGATTGCAGGAACTCAGTAGTTGCGTCACCGAGTCGTCGCCCTCCTTCAGCAAGATGCTCGAATGGCAACGACGAAAAGCTGAGACGTAGCCCGCTGTGCTGGCGGTCACTCGCCGGATAAAACCAGGATCCCGGTAGAAAACCAACTCCATGCCGAGCGGCGAGATGCAGCAGATCGTTTGAACGACATCCCGGCGGCAGTTCAGCCCAGACAAAGAATCCGCCTTCAGGTCGCGAGATGACCACATCGGTCGGCATGGAGGCATCGAGCGCGTCCAACAGCGCATTCCGCCGCGCTTGATACCGCGTTCGAGTTTCAACCAGGTGGTCGTCCAAAAATCCCTCTGCCGCATGGAACACCATGCGCATCGCCATTCGATTGCTGTTGATATCAGCGCTTTCCTTCGCCATCAGCAAAACATCGACCAGCGAGGGAGGCACTACCATCCAGCCGACCCTGATCCCCGGCGCCATCGTTTTAGAGAACGACCCAAGGTAGATGACATCGTCGGACGATGCTCTCAGCGCGGGTAACGGCCCAGGATCTGCATAGTAGATCTCTCCATAGGGGTCATCTTCGATCACCATGACCCCATAGTGAGCCGCCAGATCCAGAACGGCACGCTGCCGCTCCGCAGACATCGAGAAACCCGAGGGATTCTGGAATGTCGGCATCAGGTACATCAGCTTCGGGGTCGGATGCGTGGATCGCAAGATCTCCTCGAGCACATCCGCCCGCAAGCCACATTCGTCGACGGGGCACGTCAGGTAGCGAGCTTCGTACGCATCGAACGTTTGCATCGCGCCGATATACGTGGGACCCTCGACTACGATCGAATCACCGGGATCGAGCATCAGCTTTGCGATCAGGTCGATCCCTTGCTGGCTTCCATTCGTGACGATGATGTGCTCCGATTGTGCGCTGATTCCTCTGAAAACCATTCGGTTTGCAATGAGTTCCCGCAACGGCGCATAGCCTGCAAGGTCTCCATAGTCCAGAACCCCCGCGGCTTCTGCCCAGGCTACATCTGCTGCCCACTGCATCCGCTCGATCGGTTGCGTCTCAACACTTGGGGCGCCATTGCCGAAGTAAATCGGATCAGCATGCCCTCCCAGCAGATCCGCCGCCTCAGACCACGGTGAGATTTGAAACGCCGCGGATCGCCGCGCCATTTGGTCACGAAAGCTCAAAACAACCTCTCTCTTTCGCTATGGTTCGCGCTAGCCCGTCCATCACCCATCAACCAGCTCGATCTCGAGTCTCTTGTTGATCCGTCCCTTGGAGCGTGTTCCCGTGATCCGAATGCCGCCAATCTCTCCGGTATTTCCCACGTGAGTTCCACCATCTGCCTGCAAATCGAGCCCAACGATCTCGACCGTCCGAACATTCTCGATACCGGCCGGCAGCAAATTGATCTTCGTCCGAATCAGGTCAGGTATCTGGAACGCTTCCCCTCTGGGCAGGATCCTGACCCGCACATCACGACAAGCCCGAATCTCTGCATTGGAAGCTGACTCAATCGCTCGGACTCGGGAATCCGCCAGATCATCCAGCTCGAAGTCCATTCGAGCTCGATCGACGTCCATGTTTCCCCCAGTGACCAGCGCCCCAAAGTCTCGATACACAACTCCGCAAAGAACATGCAACGCGGTATGAGTTCGCATCAGCCGGTACCGTCTGGTCCAGTCGATGACGCCCCGAACCTTCGTCCCCTCAGTTGGCACAGGCGCATCTGCGTCAAGTATGTGTTCAACATTCGATGCGTTCTTCCGCGCGGCGCTCACGACCGCTTCTAGCCCATCCCACGTAAGTACTCCAGCGTCAGCCGGCTGACCACCTCCAGCTGGATAGAAGGCAGACCGATCGAGCACCACAGCGCGAGAGTCTGGATCCATCTGCATCACCTCGGCGGTGAAATCCCGTAGATACGCGTCAGTCTGATAGAGAAGATCTGTTGGCATACCCACGCCACTAGCTACCGGCAGGAACGAAGAAATACATCCTCCGACAATCAGCTGCGAGATCGCAGCCGCCGATAGTATGATCGGCAATCCGCCACGTCAATAGCACTCCCAGAAAATCCGGTTCCTGACTGTCAAATTGGCATTGACTTCCGGCTTCATAGTTTGTTATGCTTTGCGGAGTGTCCAAGTTACCGCAAGCTCGTAAGCCACCCGAACGTTCGCAGGGCGATGCTGATTTCGAGGATTGACGATGACAGCGCCATCCGATGTTCTTCTCGTTGACAGTGAGTCGACCAACCAAGCCAACGCTCCGATAAACGTCGACATCATCTCCTGCTATGCAAACCGTCTCTCGTCAACCGCTGTACTCAGAGCGACTGAGGCAGGACAAAAGAGCAATCTCGTTCCAGTCAAGATCTGCCGCACAAGCGCGCACCCGGATGCGAAGCCAGCCACCCGACCATTAAGCAGGCTTCCCGCCAAACCCTCCCGAGCGCCGCTGCTGTTCATCAGAGTCGTTACGAGTTGCCCGGCCCCGATCGAGGCAGTCTGACATTCCGCATTCCCCTGCGAAATGGCCCCAACTGAATCAACGCTAAGTGGTCGCGTAAGAGAATCAGAGAATCCCCGGCCGCCGCTGCTATACTGTCGATTGAGTACATCGGACTCGTTCGGCTCAGACGTGGAGATTCTCTTGGAGCAGCAAGTGGTCAGTGAGTCGCGTCTCTTCGTAGGAGATGTCGTTCGGGTTGTCCTTCCCAGAGGCCACAACAAGCGCGGGGTCTGGGGGATAAGTGTTCTCTACACAACCTCGCAGGAAGCGAAATTCGACGGAGCGACAGGAGTCGTCCGCGAAGTCAACCCCACTGGACCCTACACGATACCCTTGTATCTTGTTGATTTCTCGTCGCAGGACAACGCGCGCCTTGGTCTGCCCTGGCAAGCCCACTGGTTCCGCGAAGAGTTCCTCGAAGTTGTCGAGCGCGCAGCTCAGTAATTCGCTGGTTCTGAAACGCAACAGCAAACCGGCGCCCGCTCGGGACGCCGGTTTGGCTTTTCTTCCGTTCAGTCCGACGCTCTAAATCGAAGCCAGGGCTTGATCCAGGTCACTGATGAGATCAGCAACCGTCTCAAGTCCCACGGACAGACGCACATAGTCCGGCGTCACCCCGGTGGTCGCCTGCTCTTCTTCCGTCAATTGGGAATGTGTGGTCGTCGCCGGATGGATAATCAGCGACTTCGCATCGCCAATGTTCGCCAGGTGAGAGAAGATCTTGACGTTCTCGATCACCTTTCTCCCTGCTTCGGATCCTCCCCGCACTCCGAATCCCAGAATCGCTCCGAAGAGTCCCTGGCGATGGTACTTACTGGCAGTCTTGTAAGCCTCATGACTCGGCAGTCCCGGATAGTTCACCCATGACACCTTCGGGTGCTCAGTCAGGAATCTGGCAACAGCCATCGCATTCTGACTGTGCCGCTCCATTCGCACTGCCAGGGTTTCAAGTCCCTGCAGGAACAACCACGCATTGAACGGGCTCATCGCAGCTCCCGTGTCTCGCAGCAGGTGCGTGCGTGCCTTGATGATGAACGCGATGTTGGCTCCGAAATTCTCCGGGCTGAACACCTCGTTGTAGACGAGTCCGTGGTAGGCAGGGTCCGGAGTTGTGAAGTCCGGAAATCGCCCGGACGCTCCCCAGTCGAACTTACCCCCGTCCACCAGCACACCACCGATCGCGGTTCCATGTCCACCCATAAACTTTGTCGCCGAATGAATCACGATATCGGCGCCAAAGTCGAGCGGCCGGACCAGAAAAGGCGTCGGCATCGTGTTGTCCAGAATTAACGGAACGCCGGCATCATGCGCGACATTTGCGACAGCCTCGATATCGAGCGTCAGCAGGTCCGGATTACCGATAACCTCTGAGTACACCGCCTTGGTCTTGTCCGTTATTGCGGCCTTGACCGCCTCCGCATTCGGCTCCGCGAAGTTCACCTTCACGCCCATCTTCGGCAAGGTGTAGTGAAACAGGTTGTATGTCCCGCCGTACAGACTGGTTGTCGAAACGATCTCATCTCCGGCATTGGCGATATTCTGAATCGCAGCCGTTTCAGCGGCTTGTCCGGACGCAAACGCTAGTGCAGCCGCTGCACCCTCCAGTGCCGCTACCCGTTTCTCGAACACGTCAGTCGTCGGATTCATGATCCGGGTATATACGTTGCCGAATTCCTTCAGCGCGAACAGGCTCGCTGCATGGTCCGGGCTGTCGAACACGTACGATGTCGTCATGTAGATCGGGACTGCACGGGCATTGGTCGTTGGATCGACCTCTTGCCCTGCGTGCAACGCCTCTGTCTCAAATCCCAACGGCTTCTCACTCATCTCACTCATCTCGATGTTCCTTTCCTGCCTATGTGGACAATCTTAGCGCCGCTACAGGGGCGCTGAGAACCACGTCCCGCCAACGACAATTTCATCAACGGGAATACCCCTCCATTGTACGCTCCATAAACGGACCAACCGCCGCGTTCATCAGGTCCCAATCCTTCAGGAACGCGTCATGGCCATTCGGCGAGTCAAGCTCCTCATACTCAACCGTTTTTCCAGTGCTTTCCACCTCCTGCTTCAGGGTCCTCACGTCCGCTGCAGGATAGAGCCAGTCCGAACGAATCCCGACCAGCAACAGCGGAGCGTCCAGCCGGCCAAGCCAATAGTCGGCACCTTCACTTCGATAGAGGTCATAAAGATCCATTGCACGAGTCAGGTACAGGTGGCTGTTGGCATCAAACCGTCTCACCAGCGCGGCGCCGTGATAATGCACGTACCCCTCGACATCGAAGGTGCCGCCAAACGACGGATAGAGGCTGGGCCTCGTTGCAGGTTTGCGCCCAAACCGTCCTCCCATGCTCTCGGTGCTGTGGAACTGCGTCATTGCGATCATTCGCGCAATCGCCAGCCCCTCGGCTGGAAACACTCCCTCACTGGC